>NZ_NCAS01000098.1:0-1492 GCF_002255515.1 Acidiphilium sp. 20-67-58
CGCAATCGAGGTATTTCCACCCCAGATCGCCACCGCAGCCGAATGATCCACGGTCACCTTAACCCATCTATAATTTCCACCACATCGACGGACGTGACCGTCGTGCGAGCACCTGTAGTTAGCCTTATATTAGGAAATTGCCGTTAGACTGAGGGTATGGTCGAAATCAGGTCCACAACAGCCGCACTCGACGCTCTTTGGGAGGACGGTGGGTTATGGCTGTTTTACCCCGACTATCGCGGTAGCTCACCATACCAAAGCCTGCTTGCCGAAGCGCTCGCTGGACGCGCCGAGGCGGCGCCGGGTACGATCGACATGGCACTCGAGGCATCGGGACGACGACGGATCGTATTCCATCTGCACTGGGAAGACGCATTATACACCGACGCCGGTGGCGAAAAAGAAGTGGCGGCCGCGATTTCAGAATCTCTTGAGCGGCTGGCCGCATTCCGCGCCCGCGGCGGGCGGCTGGTCTGGACAGTACATAATGCGGCGCCTCACGAGGACCGTTTCCCGTCGCTCTCGCTCGGCCTGCGCCAGGGACTCGCGCGGCTTGCGGATGTCGTGCATGTACATTGTCAAACTGGCATGGAACTGGCGCTCGGACTTGGCGCGCCGGCGGAGCGGATCGTCATTGTAAGGCATCCGGATATCGCCCCCGCCTATCCGGACGACATCACCGATGCAGCCGCACGCCGCTATTTCAGGTTAGCGGCTTCAGATATAGTATTTGCCAATCTTGGGGCCAATCGAGGATACAAGGATATCGATGGGCTGCATGACGGCTTCACGGCGCTCAACGCCCTGATACCCGCGACCCGCCTCGTGCTGGCAGGGCGCCATCCCGGCTATTTTGAGCAGCGCTATATCGAGCCGAGGCAGGGCATACGGCTGGTTCCAAGATTCGTCGACGATGCGGTAGTGCAATATGTCGTACGCGCGGCAGATTTCATGGTGCTGCCCTACCGACGGATCCTGACATCGGGCGCGCTGGCCCTCGCGTTCGGATTCGGCCGACCAGCGATCGTTCCTGATCTGCCGGCGCTCCTCGACGTAGTCCGTCCGGGCGAGAATGCGCTCGTCTATCGCGCCGACGATACGGCGGACCTCCTGCGGGTGATGATCGAAGCGGCCGAATTGCCGGAGGTCGAACGGTTGAGAATGGGCGCGCAGGCGCTGCAGACAGGACGTGAAGTCGGTTTCGATAGGCTCGCGAACGCTTTGCTTGAAGCGATTGCGCTGACGCGAGACAGTGCCAAGGGGGACGATCGTACTTCGACAATAGCTGCAACAGCCAAGATTTCGACTAGTCTGCTCATGCTGAACCCCCGGCCGGCGCAAGCGGGATAGTGGATTATTCCAGAGCCACGGTGAGCACGTATGTATTAAACATCAGCTTGAATAATAGCCGCGAGGCCTAGAGGCATTTTTATGCTGCGTAAGATGCAGAAAACTAAGTACAAAGATAAATTAAAATGACTCGATTGTATAA
>NZ_NCAS01000008.1:0-122067 GCF_002255515.1 Acidiphilium sp. 20-67-58
TGCGTGTCGTTCAGCCAGAAAAGTTCCGCCATGTTCCAAGTCCTCCGAACAGACTTGAATCAGACGCCCCGTAGTCATGGCAATAGGTACAGAACCTAGCCCTCCCGGCTCCGCCCGCCTTGAGCCGGATCAAACCGGACGTGCGGGGCGAGAGGCCAGCTGCGGGAGACGTGAATTGACAAGCTTCCGGCCCGGTTGGACAGTTCGCCGACACGGCGGACGAAGGGAAGCGCGTCATGCTCGAGCCAGCGACCAGTGTCGGAGAGGCGGCGGCGATGTCCGGCGCAAGGCGAATTCCGTGCGTCATTCCGGCCCCCTCTCGGGATCGTGCGCGGGATCGCGCTCGTGATTGCGGCGAGGGTCGGTCATGAGCCCCGCGGACGGCGTGTCGGGCGGCAAGGACGGTCTCGTGGGCGCGCGGCAGGGGCCTGGGCGCGAGGCGCTTCTCGGTGGCGTCGCCGCTGCCATCCGGCGCGGCCTGCACGGGCCGCAGGCGGAGGCGGCCTGCATCTTCCTCGATCATTACGCGGCGGGGATCGCGACGGCGGATCTCGCGGCGCGGCCGGCGGAGGAGGTTGCGGCGGCAGCGCTGTCGCTCTGGTCCTTTGCCCGGGAACGCCGGCCGGGCGAAAGCCGGCTGCGGGTCTTCAACCCGCGCGGCGGCGGCGAGGGCTGGGGCCATGCGAACGCCGTGCTGGAGCTGATCAACGACGACCGGCCGTTTCTCGTCGAATCCGCCCTTGCGGTGCTGCAACGTTTCGATCTGCCCGTGCATGCGCTGGTGCATCCGGTGCTCGCGGTCGAGCGCGACGAGGCCGGGGCGCTGCGGCGCATCGGTGCCGGCGCTGCGGAATCGATGATCCAGGTCGCGTTCGGCCCCGAGACCGATCCGGCCCGGCTCGAGACGATCGGCAGCGAGATCGGCCGCGCGATGGAGGATGCCGAAGCCGCCGTGGCCGATGCTGCCGTGATGAGCCAACAGCTCGCCGCGCAACTCGCCGAACTGGCCGAAGGGCCGGAGCGCGACCTGCTGGGCTGGATCGCCGATGACAATTTCATCCTGCTCGGCGTGCGGCAGATCGGCTTCGGGCCGGACCTCGCCCTCATCCCCGCCGCCGGGGGGCTTGGCGTGCTGCGCGGGCAAGAGGTCGCGCTGTTCGACATCCTGCGCGATGATGGGTCGTGGCAGGCGGTGGCGGAGGAGGCGCTCGACCGGTTTGGCCGCGTCGCCGTCGCCAAGGCCGACATCCGCAGCCGCGTGCAGAGGTCCCAGCTCTATGATGTCGTCGTGGTGAAGCGCTGCGACGCGCAGGGTCGGCCGGTCGGTCTCACCCTGTTCGCCGGCCTGTTCGCGCCCGATTCCTACAACCGCAACCCTCGCAGCATTCCGATGCTGCGCGAGAAGGTGGAGCGGATCATGCAGGATTCGGGCGTCGGCCTCTCCGGGCATGACGGCCGGACGCTGCGGCACATTCTCGACACCTGGCCGCGCGACGATCTCTTTCAGGGACCGCCGGAAGACATCCTCGCCGCGGCGATGCGGGTGATGGAGCTGCAGGTGCGGCCGGAACTCGCGCTGTTCCTCCGGCGCGATCCATTCGGGCGCCATGTCTCGGCCATCGTGTTCGTCCCGCGTGACCGGTTCGACACGGCGCTGCGCCTCGCCCTCGCGGAGATGATCAACCGCGCCGTGGGCGGCGAGCTCGCCGGCTATGCGACCGCGATGGGTGATGGGCCGCTGGCACGGGTGAACTTCATCATCGCCGCTGACCCGCAGCGGGCGCGGGCGCTGGATGTGGCCGCACTGGAGGCGGCGATGAAGGAGGCAGCCCGCAGCTTCCGCGAAAGGCTGGCCGATGCGCTGGCCGGCGAGCAGGGCGACATGACGGCGGCGGCGACGCTGGCCGGCTGGGGCGATGCCTTCCCGCCGGAATATGCCGCCTCGACCCCCGCCCATGTCGCCGTGCGGGATATCGAGGCCGCCGCCGCGGCGCGTGCGTCCGGCCGCTTTCGCCTCGCCCTCGCCAGGCCCTTCGGCATGGCGGAGGACCGCGTGGTGCTCAAGCTCTTCCGCGCCGGCGAGGCGGTGGCGCTGTCCGACATCGTGCCGCTGATCGAAAGCCTCGGCCTGCGGGTGATCGAGGAGGTGCCGTATCGCCTCGCGGCGCGTGACGGCGCGGTGATGCTCCAGCGCCTCACGCTGGAGACGGCGGATGGCGCCGTCTTCGACCTTGCCGGACGGGCTGGCGCGGTGCTGGACGCGATCGAGGCGGAAGCCGACCAGCGCGCCGAGGTCGACGGCTTCAACCGCCTGGTCCTCCGCGCCGGGCTCGACTGGCGCGAGGTCTGGCTGTTGCGCGCGATGTTCAAATGGTGCCGCCAGGTGCGGGCACCGTTCAGCCAGAACGCGGTGGAGGCGGCGCTCGCCGCCAACCCTGCGGCGACGCGGCTGCTGGTCGAGCTGTTCCATCTCCGCTTCGACCCCGAACGGGCCCGCGCGCAGGAGGCCGAGGCGGCGCTGGAGTCGCGCTGGAGCGACCTGCTCGATGCGGTCGCGAATCCCGAGGAGGACCGCATTCTCCGCCGCTACCGCCGGCTGCTGGACGCGGTGCTGCGGACCAATTTCCACGATGAAGCGACCCCCGTGATCGCCCTCAAGATCGACAGCGCGCGCGCCGGCGACATGCCGCTGCCACGGCCGATGTTCGAGATCTTCGTGCATGGCGCGCGGATGGAGGGGTGCCATCTCCGTGGCGGCATGATCGCGCGTGGCGGCATTCGCTGGTCCGACCGGCGGGACGATTTCCGCACCGAGATCCTGAGCCTGATGAAAGCGCAGATGGTCAAGAACGTCGTCATCGTGCCGGTCGGCGCCAAGGGCGGCTTCGTGCTCAAGCGCCCGCCGGCGCCGAGCGGCGATGCCAATGCCGATCGCGAGGCGTTCATGGCCGAGGGCATCGCCTGCTACCGGCTGCTGATCAACGCGATGCTCGACGTGACGGACAATCTCGAAGGCGGCGCCGTGACCACACCGCCGCGGATCGTCCGGCGCGATGGCGACGATCCCTATCTCGTCGTCGCCGCCGACAAGGGCACCGCGACCTTCAGCGACATTGCCAACGAGATCGCGGTCGCCCGCGGCTTCTGGCTGGGCGACGCCTTCGCCTCCGGCGGCTCGGTCGGCTACGACCACAAGGCGATGGGCATCACCGCGCGCGGCGCCTGGGTGAATATCGCCCGGCATTTTGACGAGCTCGGCCACGATATCCAGAGCGAGGATTTCACCTGCGCCGGCGTCGGCGACATGTCGGGCGACGTGTTCGGCAACGGGCTGCTGGTCAGCCCCCATACCAGGCTGCTGGCCGCTTTCGACCATCGCCACATCTTCCTCGACCCCGATCCCGACCCGGCGAAAAGTCACGCGGAACGGAGGCGGCTGTTCGGGCTGAAGCGTTCATCCTGGGCCGATTACGACGCGGCACTGATCAGCGCCGGCGGCGGGGTGTTTCCGCGCCACGCCAAGACCGTCGAGCTGAGCGCGCAGGCGGCGGCGATGCTCGGCCTCGATGCCGGCGCGCACGAGCCCGAGCGGGTCATGCGCGCGATCCTGACCATGCGGGTCGACCTGCTCTATTTCGGCGGGATCGGCACCTATGTGAAGGCGGGGACCGAAAGCCAGGCCGATGCCGGCGATCGTGCGAACGATGCGATCCGCGTCGATGGCCGGCAGATCCGCGCGCGGGTGATCGGCGAGGGGGCCAATCTCGGCGTCACCCAGGCGGGACGGATCGAGGCGGCGCAGGCCGGCGTGCGGCTGAACACCGACGCGCTCGACAATTCCGCCGGCGTCTCGACCTCCGACCATGAGGTCAACATCAAGATCCTGCTGGCGAGCGCGATGGAGGCGGGCCGGCTCACGGCGCATCAGAGGGTCGATCTGCTCGGCTCGATGACCGACGAGGTGGCCGCGCTCGTGTTGCGCGACAATCACCAGCAATCGCAGGCGATCTCGCTCGATGCACTCGGCGGTGCGGCCGATCTGCCGGCACAGAACGCGCTGATGAGCCAGTTGGAGGCGGCCGGGGTGCTCGACCGCGCGGTGGCCGGCCTGCCGGATGCGGTGGCGATGGCGGCGCGCGCGGCCGCCGGCCAGCCGCTGACCCGTCCCGAACTCTGCACGCTGATGGCGCATGCCAAGCTGCATGTCGGCGCCGCGATCGACGCCTCGACGCTGGTCGACGATCCAGCCCTCGGCCACCTGCTCGCCGGTTATTTTCCGCACACGCTGCGCGAGCGGTTTCGCACCGAGATCGACGGGCACCGGCTGCGCCGCGCGCTGATCGGCACGGCGGTGACCAACGAGCTGATCAACCGGATGGGGGCCGCGTCCTTCGGGCGAATCACCCTCGAATCCGGGCATGAGCCGCCTGCGATTGCGGAGGCAGCGCTGGTCGCCGCCGCCGCGTTCGACCTGCCGGACCGTTTCCGCGAGGTCGAGGCGCTGGGCATGGCGGTGCCGGCGGCGCAGCGCCTGGCGTTGCTCCTTGCGTTGCGTCGCCTGCAGGAAGCGGCAGCGCGCACCCTGCTGGCCGGGCCAAAGCTGCGCGCGATCGGCGAGGAGGTCGAGGCGCTGCGGTCCGGCCTTGCCGAACTCGCCGCCGCGTCCTGTGCGCGGCTCGCGGATTCGGACGACGTGCGCGCCCTTGTGGCACATGGCGTGCCGCAACCGCTCGCCGCCTTCGCCGTTGCCCTGCCGGAGCTGATGGTGGCGCCGATCGTGGTTCGCCTCGCGGCCCGGCACGGTCGCGCACCGCAGATGGTGCACATGATCTGGTCCGACGCGGGCGAGGTTTTCATGCTCAACCCGTTGCGCGCGGCGCTTGCCGGCGTTCCGGCCGGCAGCGGCTGGACGACACGGGCGGTCGGCGCGCTGGCGGACGAGCTGAACGAGATCCAGGGCGCGCTGGTCGAGGCCGCGCTGGAGGGCGGCGGCGATCCGGCGGCCCTGCGCTTCGCCCTCGGCAATGCCGCCGAAGGCGCCATCACGCTCGCGCACGAGGCCGCCCTGATGCCCGATCTCGCAGCGCTGCTGGTCGCCGCGCGCGGGCTGCGCCGGTTGTGCGGCTGAGGGTGGCGCCGCATGAAGTCCTGTCCGATCCTGATGGATGGGACAGGGCTCCATCACATCTGATCGGATGATGCTCTAACCCTTCGGGCTGTCCGCCTTGCCGATCAGGTAATTGGCGTAGCGCGCGCGCAGCTCCGTCTTGAGCAGCTTGCCGGTCGCGCCATGCGGCAGCTCGTCGACGAAGATCACGTCGTCAGGCACCGCCCAGCGGGCGACCTTGCCCTCATAGACTGCGAGCAGCTCCTCGCGGCTGGCCTGCGCCCCCGGCTTGAGCGAGACGATCACCACCGGCCGTTCATCCCATTTCGGGTGTTTCGCCGCGATCGCCGCCGCCTCGGCGACCGCCGGATGGCTGACCGCGATGTTCTCGATATCGATCGAGCTGATCCACTCGCCGCCGGACTTGATCAGATCCTTGCTGCGATCGGTCAGAATCACGAACCCGTCGGGATCGACCATGCCGACATCGCCGGTTGGAAACCAGCCATCCTCGGTCGTGCCCTTCGGCATCCGGTAATAGCCGGTGGTCACCCAGTGGCCGCGCAGCTCGATATCGCCGGCGGTCTCGCCGTCCCAGGGCACTTCCTCCGCACCGCGCCGCGCCCGCAGGTCGATCCCGAACAGCACCCGCCCCTGGCTCAGCCGCTGCCGCCGCGCGGTCGCGGCGTCAACGCCGGGCACCGGGGTCGCCACCGTGGCGATCGGGCTGCTCTCGGTCATCCCCCAGGCATGGACGATGGTCACGCCCAGCGCGTCATAAGCATCGAACAGCGCCTCCGGGCAGGCCGAGCCGCCGACGGCCATGCGTTCGAGTGTGGTGAAGCGCGCGCCGGTCTTCTGCGCATGGGCGAGCACGCCGAGCCAGACCGTCGGCACGCCGGAGGCATAGGTCACGCGTTCGGCCTCGATCAGCTCATAGAGGCTCTGCCCGTCCAGAAAGCGGCCGGGCATCACGAGAGTGGTGCCGGCGGCAGCGGCGGCGTAGGGCAGGGACCAGGCATTGACATGAAACATCGGCACCACCGGCATCAACCGGTCGCTCGCCTTGAGGCCGATCGCATCCGCCGCGTTTACCGCCATCGCCTTCAGCACGGTGGAGCGATGGGTATAGAGAACGCCCTTCGGCCGCCCCGTTGTGCCCGAGGTGTAGCACAGACCGCTGGCGGTCCGCTCGTCAAACCGGGGCCAGTCGTAGTCGTCGGTCTCGGCGCCGATCAGGCTTTCGTAATCGGTGATCGCAATCCCGGCGGGCAGGGCGATGCCGGGCAACTCCGCCGCGTCGCAGAGAAACACCACCTGGCGGAGCAGGCCCTGCGGCAGTTTGCCGGCGACCTGCTCGACGAGGGATGCGAAATCGGCCTCGGCAAACAGCACGCCATCCTCGGCGTGTTCGAGGATATAGGCGATATCGTCGGGTGCGAGGCGCGGATTGACGGTGTTGACCACGGCGCCCGAGCCGGAAATCGCGAAATAGAGCTCGACATGGCGGTGGTTGTTCCAGGCGAGGGTGGCGACGCGATCCCCCGGCCGCACACCGAGCCGGCCGAGCGCGCGGGCGAGCTGGCGGGCCCGCCGCGCCGTATCCACCCAGGTCTGGCGATGAATGCCGCCGGCGAGGCGGGAGACGATTTCTGCCCGCGGATGATGCCGTGCGGCGTGGACCAGAAAGTCCGAGATCATCAGTTCATGGTGCTGCATCAGACCCAGCATGGACGGCTCCCATTCTTTGGATTCTTTGTGCGCGAACCATGCGTCAAACCACCTTCGCGCGCAATCGCCGGGCGCGGCTGCCGGTCAGAACCGCTCGACCCACGGCCTGAGTTCGATCTCCCAGGTCCAGGCGCTGCGGGCCTGGTGCAGGACATGGAGATAGGTCTCGGCGATGGCCTCCGGGTCAAGCAGGCTGTCCGGCGCGTCCGCCGGCACCGGGCGGCTGGCGGAGCGGATGCCGCCATCGATGACGAAATGCGCGATATGGATGCCCTTCGGCGCGAGTTCCCGCGCCATGCTCTGGGCAAGGCCACGCAGGGCGAACTTGCCCATCGCGAAGGCCGAGGATTCGGCATAGCCCTTCACGCTGGCCGAGGCGCCGGTGAACAGGATGGCGCCGTGTCCAGTCCCAAGCATTCTCCGCGCCGCTTGCTGGCCGACGAGAAATCCCCCGAAAGCCGAAACCGCGAGGGCGCGCGCAACCGCCTCGGGATCGAGCGAGGCGACCGGGCCGCGCACCCGTCCCGAGGCGTTGTAGACCACCACATCCGGCGCGCCGCTGCTGGCATTTACCCGCTCGAACAACGCTGCGACCGAAGCCGCGTCGGCGGCATCGCAGGCGAAGGATTGCGCGCCGATGTCGGTGCAGAGTCCTGCTAGCTTGTCGGGATTGCGCGCGGCGAGTGCTACGCTCATCCCCTGGGCGGTGAAACGGCGGGCGAGGGCGGCGCTCAGCCCGCTGCCTGCGCCAACGATCAAGGCGCGGCGATAACGCGGCCCGGCCTGGTCTGTCATGTCATCCATCCTTTCGTGGTCAAACGACGCAGGCGGTGCCCGCACCGTCCATCGTGATGTTGACGCCCGTCACGTAGCTCGCGCGGGGCGAGGCGAGAAACAGCACCGTATTGGCGATCTCCTCCGGCGTTGCCATCCGGCCGAGCGGGATGCGGGCAATGCCGCGGGCCCGCGCCTCGTCGATGCTGATGCCGGCGAGCCGCGCATCCGAGGCAAGCCCCTCGGCGACGCGCCCGGTCTCGGTCAGGCCCGGATTGAGGCCGACGACCCGCACCCCCTGTTTCGCATAGGCGGTGGCGAGGCCTGCAGTCGCCAACATCAGCGCCGCGTTCGCCGCCCCGCCGGCCAGATGCACCGGCGAGGCGATCTTGCCGCCATTGCCGATCACATTGACGATCACCCCGCGCCCGCGCGCAGCCATCAGCTTGACCAGCGGATCTATCACGTTGATATAGCTGAAATATTTGGCATCCATCGCAGCCCGCCAATGGGCAGGCGTCAGCTCGTCGGGCGGGGTGCGCCGCGCCGCGCCGGCGCTGTTGACGAGAATGTCGATCGGGCCGAGTTCGGCCTCGGCCGCCGCCACCATGTCGCCCGCCTGGCCAGGATCGCTCAGATCGGTGGCGAAGGCCGCGCCCACCCGCAACGTCGCCTTCGCCGCATCGAGATTGGCTTGCTGGCGCGAGCAGATCGCGACCTCCGCCCCCTCGGCGATGAACGCCGCGGCGCAGGCGAAGCCGATTCCCTTCGAGCCGCCGGTCACCAGCACGCGTTTTCCGCTCAGGGCGAGGTCCATCGGTTTCTCCTTCGACAAATTGTTTCGTGACGGCACGGATATGACGGCGGATGTGGGGTTCCGGGGGCGGGATGCAATTGCGCGGGGCGCCCGAAGGCCGCATCATCCGGCCTGAGACACGACGGCACACGCGCCCGCCGGGCCATGCGGTCGCGCGGTGATGGAGGGGAATGATGGCGAAGGCGACGAACTGGATTGCAAGCTCGATCGTGGCACGGCGCGGCGTCGGCTGGGCCCGCAAGCCGCGGGTCCACAAGCTCACCGAGGAGATGCAGGGCCAGTATCACTACACGATCGGCCCCTATTCCGAACCGGTGCTGACAATCGAGCCGGGCGACCGCATCGTGGTCGAGACCCGCGACGCCTTCGAGGGCGCGATTCGCACCGAGCGCGACAAGCCGAGCCGTCGCCTGCGCATGCCCTTCGTCAATCCGCAGAACGGGCCGATCATGATCGAGGGCGCGGAACCCGGCGATGCGATCGCGGTCCATATCGAGCGGATGCGCCCGCGCGGCGAGGATCCGCACGGCACCTGCTGCATGATCCCGCAATTCGGCGCGCTCACCGGCACCGCGCTGACCGCGACGCTCAACCCGCCGCTGCCGGAAATCACCCGCAAGGTGCCGGTCAACGAGAAGGAAGTGCGCTGGAGCGCGCGCGTCGTGCTGCCTTATGCCCCGCATATCGGCACCCTCTCCACCTCGCCGGAGATCGACAGCATCAACTCGCTGACGCCCGGTGCGCATGGCGGCAACATGGACCTGCCGGACATGGGGCCGGGCAGCATCACCTACCTGCCGGTGCGCTCACCGGGCGCGCGGCTGTTCATCGGCGACGCCCATGCCTGCCAGGGCGATGGCGAAGTGTGCGGCACGGCGGTCGAATACGCTTCGGAAACCACCATCCGGGTCGACCTGATCAAGAACTGGGCGCTCGAATGGCCGCGGCTGGAGCGGGAAGATTTCATCATGGCGATCGGCTCGGCCCGGCCGCTGGAGGACGCGACGCGCATCGCCTATCGCGATCTCGTCCTCTGGCTCGAGGCGGAATACGGGTTCGACCGGTGGGACGCCTACATGATGCTGAGCCAGTGCGGCCGGGTGCGGCTCGGCAATTTCGTCGACCCGAACTACACGGTCGGCGCCGGTATCCTGAAGAAATACATCGATGGGGAGACAGGCTGACATGGATCTGGGACTTAAAGGCAAACGCGCCGTCATCACCGGCGGCACCAAGGGGATTGGTCGCTCGGTGGCCGAGCTGCTGGCGCAGGAAGGCACCGATGTCGCAATCTGCGCGCGCAACGCGCAGGAAGTCGAGAGCGCGGTGGCGGAGCTGCGCCGGGCGGGCGTGCGCGTCACCGGCCGCGCCGTGGACGTTTCGGACCATGCGGCGCTGGCGACCTGGATTGCCGATGTCGGCGCCGAGTTTGGCGGGATCGACATCGTCGTCGCCAATGTCTCGGCGCTGTCGATCGGGCAGGACGAGGCCTCCTGGCGGGCGGAATTCGAGACCGACATGATGGGCACGGTCACCGCGGTGAACGCGGCGATGCCGTTCCTTGAAAAATCCGGCGCGGCATCGATCGTCGTGATTTCCTCGGTGTCGGGCCGCGAGGTGGATTTCGCCGCCGGCCCCTATGGCGTGTTCAAGGCGGCACTGATCCACTACGCCAAGGGTCTGTCGTTCCAGCTGGCCGGCAAGGGCATCCGCGTCAACGCGCTCTCGCCGGGCAATACCTACTTTCCCGGCGGCGTATGGGAAAAGATCGAGCACGGCAATCCCGCGCTCTACAAGGAGGCGCTCGCCCTCAACCCGACCGGGCGCATGGGCCGGCCGGACGAGGTGGCGCGCGGCGTGGTGTTCCTTGCCAGCCCCGCGGCGAGCTTCGTCACCGGCACCAACCTCGTGGTCGACGGCGCGCTGACCCGCGGCGTGCAGTTCTGATCGCACGTTATCGATAACCAAGAAAAAACCCGCCCGGATCGTCTCCGGGCGGGTTTATCGTTTCAGCAACGGGCCAGAGTCAGTCGTAATATCCAGGCGCGTGCTTGAAGCTCGGCCAGGCGATCGGGTCGTGACCGGTCACCACCGTCGCACCGGTCTTCTCCGCGAGCGTGCGCAGCTTCTGCACCGAGCGCACGGTATCCACCGTGCTGGCAAGGAAGCCCGGCAGCGCCTTCTCATCCCAGTGATCGGTCGTATAGGCGGCATCCACCGTCAGCAGCATCGGTCCCGCCTTCGGCAGGGTGACGAGGAACGATTGATGCCCCGGCGCGTGGCCGGGGGTGAAGACGGTGCGGATCACCCCATCGCCATAGAGATCGTAGAAATCATCGGCGGTACCATTGAGGAACTGCCATTTCAGGCCGGGCTTGTCGAAATCCTTGCGGATATAGCCGCCGGCGGCGAACCAATCCGGCGTGTAGGCATATTCGTATTCCGTCCGCTGCACGAGATGGGTCGCGTTCGGAAACCGGCCGATCGCCCCGGTATGGTCGAGATGCAGGTGCGATTGCAGCACGTAGCGCACGCTGGCCGGATCGATGCCGAGCTTCTGCAACTGCGGCAGGCACGCCTCCTCGCGCGACATCACCGGCAGGTAGACATCGCAGACCGCCCCCCAATGCGCCCGCATGTCCTCGGCGACCTCGGCGGCATTGCCGCCATCGATCACGATATTGCCCTTTGGATGGGTGATCAGGAACCACGGCACCGGGATTTCGTAGGGATCGTTGCCCTGGTTCATCTTGATCGAGGCGGTCACGGTCTTCAGCGTGCCGCAGCTGAACATGTAGAGCCTGATGTCTGACATTTTCCTTGCCCTTTCGTTATTGACGTTTACCAGTTGCGCATCGACTGGCGGAGTATCGTCTCCAGAATGACGGCATCCACCGGCTTGGGTGACCCGGCGAGCAGGCGCTGCTGCTTCAGTGCGCCGTCGATGATCGCGGGAATATCGGCCTCGGTGTAGCCGAGTTCGGCGATGCCCGAGGGCGCGCCCACTTCCTTCATCAGCTCGATCAGTGCCGCGGGCAGCGAGTCCGGGCCGGGGTTTTCGATAGCGTGGCCGCGCAGCAGGCTGGCGGCGCGGATGTGCTTCTCGGGCGCCGCATCATAGGTGTAGCGGAAAGCAGCCGGCGAGGTGACGATCACCGAAAACCCGTGCGGCACGAAGGCGTGGTTCCGCGAATAGCCTGGCGCGTGATAGACGTGCTTGAGCCCCGCGATCGGATAGGCGCAGGCATGGGGGATATGCACGCCGGCGGTGCCGAAGCCGATGCCGGCCATGGTGGCGCCGAGCATCATCGTCCCGCGCGCCTCGTAATCCTCGCCATCGGCCACGGCGCGGGCGAGATATTTCCCGCCGAACTCGATTGCCTGCAGCGACCAGATATCGGCCACCGGGTTGGAGCCCTGATAGGGCGGGCGATCATCCGGCGAAGCTGGTTTCGGCCGCTGGTTGAACGGTTTCGAGATATAGCTCTCGACCGCGTGGCAGATGACATCGAGCCCGGCCGAGGCGGTGACGCCGGCGGGTGTCGTCCGCGCGAGGGAGGGGTCGACCATCGCGAGCGTCGGCCGCATGTAGCGGTGCGAGATGCCGCTCTTGACCTTGAGTTCGGGGATGTCGAGCACGGCGACTGTGGTCGCCTCCGACCCGGAGCCGGAGGTGGTGGGCAGCGCGATCAGCGGCCGCAGCGGTCCGGGCGGCTTCCGGCCGCCGCCGATCGGCGGGTTCACATAGTCGATCACCGCCCCGCCATGGGTGCTGATCAGATTGGCGACTTTCGCGGTATCGATCGTCGAGCCGCCGCCAAGGGCGATGAACCCGTCGCAGGGATGCGCCTCCGCGAAGGCGGCGGCGCGGGCGAAACTGTCGATCGTCGGCTCGACATGGATGTCCTCGAACCGGTCGAAGGTGATGCCGGCGGCAGCGAGGATTCCCTCGATCCGCTCGATCAGGCCGAACTGGTGCAGCATCGGGTCGGTGACGAGGATGACATGGCGAAGGCCAAGGCGCTTCGCCTCCCAGCCGAGCTCGTCAGCCGCGCCGATACCGTATTTCAACTGGGTGGCTTCGAGCGTGAAGACGCTTTCGAAGCCTTGCTCTGCCGTTTGGCTCATGAGTTCCTCCATTTCCGGCCGGGAGCAGGCCGGTGCGGGAGGGACTATGCCCTTTCCAGAGCGGCGCGCAATCGTCCGCCCGCCTTGCCGAGCCTCAGCCGTGCCTCGGTCGTGCCGATTCGCAACACCAGCATGACGATGGCTGTTTTTACTTCGTAACCGCTTGTTTCGAGTGCATCTTTCGCATCGGCCTCGGGCGCGCCGGCAATCGCGGCGACGATGCGGATGGCGCGGGCGCGCAGCTTCGCGTTGGTGGCGCGGAGATCGACCATATAGGGGCCGAACGTCTTGCCGAGACGCATCATCACCGTGGTAGAGAGCGCGTTGAGCGCGAGTTTCTGGCTGGTGCCGGCCGAAAGCCGGGTCGAGCCGGCGAGCACTTCGGCACCCGTCGCGATCACCACCGCGATGTCGGCCGAAGCGGCGAGCGGACCATCGGCATTGACGATCGCCCCGGTCAGCAGGCCGCGCGCGGCGGCGGCGCGCAGCGCGCCGAGGGTGAACGGCGTCCGCCCGGAGGCGGCGATGCCGACGAGACCATCCGCCGGGCCCGCCTTGTGCTCATCGAGCAAGGCGGCGGCGGCATCCTCATCGTCTTCGGCGCCCTCGACCGCGCCGGTTACCGCCGCGCCGCCGCCGGCGATCAGGGGAATGATCACCCCGTCCGGCAGCGAGAAGGTCGGCCCGCATTCCACCGCATCGAGCACCGCGAGGCGGCCGGAGGTTCCGGCACCGGCATAGAACAGCCGCCCACCGGCTTCGAGCCGCGCCGTCACGCCCTCCGCCAGGCGGGCGAGGGCGGGGATCGCGCGTTTCACCGCCGCCGCCGCTCCCTGTTCCTGATCCAGCAACGCGCCCATGATCGTGGCGCTGTCCGCGCGGTCGAGCTCGTCGATATCGCGGCGGATCGTCTCCGTCGCCGGCATGGCGGGGGCGTGGCGCGCCGGGACGGGCAGGGGATGCAGCGCCGTGCCGCCGATCCAGGCATTGCGGATCTCGAATCGATCGTCGAACCAGACGAGATCGGCCAGGCACCCGGCGGCGAGCCGTCCCCGATCGGTCAGGCCGAGGGCTGCGGCGGGGGCTTCGGTCACCGCGGACAGCGCGGAAGCAGGCGCGATGCCGGCGCCGATCAGGCGGCGCAGCCCTTCATCGAGCGTGATCGTCGCACCGGTGAGCGATCCGTCCGGCCGCCGTGCGGCGCCGTCCCGCGCCTGCGCGGAATCGCCGCCGAAGCGTGTCATGCTGCCCTCGGGCAGGCCGGCGAGGCTGACCGAATCGGTCACCGCCACTGCCCGCGCCCCTGCGGCGGCGAAGCCGAAGCGCAGCGCCAGCGCATCCGCATGCACGCCATCGGCAATGAAACACGCATGCACCCGCGGATCGGCGAGGGCGACGCCGATCAGCCCCGGATCGCGATGATGAAACGGCCGCATCGCGGTGAACACATGCGTCACCAGCCGGGCGCCGGCCTCGATCGCGGCCTGCGCGTCTGCCGCGTCGGCGTCGCTATGGCCCAGCGCGACCGCCACGCCGGCGCCCGTCAGCCGCCGCACTGCCGCAAGCCCGCCCGGCCGCTCCGGCGCGAGGGTGACGAGCTTCAGCGTGGCGGCGAGATCGGGGTCGGCCAGAAGCTCGTCCAGCGCTGCGCCGGTCGGATCGCGCAGCCACTCCGCGCGATGGGCGCCGCGCCGGTCTGGTGCGAGGAACGGGCCTTCGAGATGCAGGCCCGGCATCCGCGCGACCGTCTCGCCCGCCATCGCCGCCATCGCCGCGCGCAGGCGCCGCGCAGCACCGTGCAGGGCGGCGAACGGCGCAGTGATGACGGTTGGCGCAAAACTGGTGACGCCGCGGGCGGCGAGGGCCCGGCAGAGATGGCGGAACCCGTCGGTGTCCGCCTCGGCACAATCGATGCCGAAGGCGCCGTTATTGTGCAGGTCGATCAGGCCGGGGGCGAGGATGCCGCCTTCGAGCCGCAGATCCGGGTTCGCCGGATCGTAATCGAGCACTGCCGTGATCCGCCCGTTCTCGATCACGAGTGCGCCGGGGCCGGTGATCGCCCCGTCGCGGAACAGGCGGTCCGCCGCGATCAGCATCGGCTCAGCGGACGAGCATCGGCCCCAGAGGACGGCCGGCAAAGACATGCACGTGCAGATGCGGCACTTCCTGATGGCTGTCCGGCCCCATATTGGCGAGCAGCCGGTAGCCGGTCTCTTCCGCGCCGATCTGCCGCGCAACCTCGCCCACCGCGCGCACGAAGCCGGCGATCTCGGCATCGCTGGCGGCGGCCGAGAAATCGGCGAAGGAGACGTATTTCCCCTTCGGGATCACCAGCACATGCTGCGGCGCCTGGGGGTTGATGTCGTGAAAGGCGAGGGCGAATTCGGTCTCGAACACCTTGCGGCAGGGGATCTCGCCGCGCAGGATCCTGGCGAAGACGTTCTGCTCGTCATAGGGCGGTTTGCCGCTCACACCTGGTTTCATGGAATTTTCCTTGTTTCCGCGATCGACAGCAGCATCGGGCGGGACGCTTTTTCAGCGATCCCGGAAATGCCTTCCCGGCGCTGGAGTTCCAGCCAGACATCCTCCGGCCGCAGCCCCGCCGCCACCCACATCACCAGCAGGTGATACAGCACGTCCGCGCTCTCGGCGATCAGCGCCGCACGGTTGCCGGAGACGGCCTCGATCAGGCACTCGACCGATTCCTCGCCGAATTTCTGCGCCACCTTGTTGATCCCGCGCGACAGCAGCCGGGCCGAATGGCTGACCAGCGGATCGGCCGATTTGCGGGCGATAATCGTGGACCACAACCGGTCGAGAACCTGCGCGTTGGGGGCGGCTGGGTTCAGCGGCGGCACCGGCGGATGGGTCGCGACCGCGCGTGCCCCGGGCTTGGCCTTCGGCTTGGCCTTTGGCTTGGCCTTTGGCTTGGCGGCGGTCTTGCCGTCGGCCTTCTTCGCCTTGGTGTCGGGCAGGGTGGATTTCACGGGTTTCTTGGGCATGGGAACCTCTAGCGCGGGTCGACCGGGCGAACCGGCAGGCCGGCGGCGGCAAGAGCGGCCTTCACCTCGGCGATGGTGAACTGGCCGAAATGGAACACGCTGGCGGCGAGCAGGCCGGTCGCACCCGCCGCCGCACCCTCGACGAAATGCGCGAGCGTGCCGACGCCGCCCGAGGCGATCACGGGGATATTGACCCGCGTGGTCACGGCGCGCAGCAGGTCGAGATCGAAGCCGAGACCCGTGCCGTCGCGGTCCATCGAGGTCAGCAGGATCTCGCCCGCCCCGCGCGCGGCCATCTCGGCGCACCAGCCCACCGCGTCGATCCCGGTGCCGCGCCGCCCGCCATGGGTGAACACCTCCCAGCCCTCGCCGCCGCGCCGTGCATCGACCGCGACGACAACGCACTGGCTGCCGAATTTCCGCGCCGCCTCGTTGATGAAATCGGGGCGGGAAATGGCGGCCGAATTGATGCTGCACTTGTCCGCACCGGCCAGCAGCAGGCGGCGCATGTCATCCGTGCTGCGGATGCCGCCGCCGACGGTCAGCGGCAGGAACACTCTGGCTGCGGTGCGGCCGACCACGTCGATGATCGTGTCGCGGTTCTCGTGGCTCGCAGTGATGTCGAGAAAGGTGAGTTCGTCGGCGCCCGCGCGATCATAGACCACGGCCTGCTCCACCGGGTCGCCGGCATCGCGCAGCGAGACGAAGTTCACCCCCTTGACCACGCGCCCGTCCTTGACGTCGAGGCAGGGAATGACTCGCAGCTTCAGCATGCGGCGGCCTCCGCCAGCGCTTCCCGCGGGTCGATCCGGCCATCGTAGAGGGCGCGGCCGATGATCGTGCCGGCAAGGTTCGGCGTGCGTGCGGCGGCGGCGCGCAGGTTGCGGATATCCTCGATGCCGGCCACACCGCCCGAGGCGATCACCGGAATGGCGATGGCGGCGGCGAGGGCCTCGGTGGCGTCGAGATTGAGGCCCTGGAGCATCCCATCGCGCGCGATATCGGTGTGGATGATGGCGGCGATGCCGGCATCCTGCAGCCGCATCGCCATTTCGGTCGCCGGCAGTGCCGAGGTTTCGGCCCAGCCTTCGGTTGCGACCATGCCATCCCGTGCGTCGATGCCGACGACGATCCGCCCCGGAAAGGCGGCGGCCGCCTCGCGCACCAGGGCAGGGTTCTTTACCGCGGCACTGCCGAGAATGACGCGCGAGATGCCAAGCTCGATCCAGGCGGCGATGCCCGCCATGTCGCGAATGCCGCCGCCGAGTTGGACCGGCATCGACACCGCGGCGAGTATCGCGCGCACCGCCTCGCCATTCACCGGCCGGCCGGCGAAGGCACCGTTCAGGTCGACCACGTGCAGTGCCACGAATCCGGCAACCTCGAAGGCGCGGGCCTGAGCGGAAGGGGCCTCGGCATAGACCGTCGCCTGATCCATCTCGCCGCGGCGCAGCCGCACGCAGGCGCCATCCTTGAGGTCGATCGCCGGGTAGAGGGTCAAAGCCATGTCAGGACGCCTGCAACATCTTGTAGTAGAAATGCCCGCCGATCGTCTGCCCGTCAGTGCGGGCATAGGCTGGGTGGGTGCCCCAGCGGATGAAGCCGACCGCCTCGTAGAGCGCGATGGCGGCGGTCTGGGTCTCGCGGACATCGAGGTTGAGCACCTGATAGCCGAGGGCGCGTGCGCGGTCCTCGACCCGCTGGACGATCAGCCGGGCGAGGCCGTGGCCGCGCGCGTAGGGGGCGACGAAATTATGCGCGAGCGTCGCGCCGAAAGCCTGCGCCTCGTTGTTGCGCGGCGGGCGGACGAGCTGGGCGGCGCCATAGATCACGCCATCCATCCGGCCGACGAACAGCTCCCGCTCCGGCACCATCACCACCCCGCGGAAATATTGTTCGAGTGCCGCGCGACCCGGCGGGCGCAGCCAGCCGAACCCGCCGCCATCGATGATTGCCGCATCGGCCGCCTCGCACAAGGTCTGCATGTCGTCATCGGCGAGCGCGGTCAGGCGGTCCACCTGCATGCTTGAAGGTGGCGGCAGGTCGCAGAGGTCGGATCGGGTCATCATGGTGTCCAGCGCAGGAAATTCCCCAGGATCGTCAGGCCGACCTCCTGGCTTTTCTCAACGTGGAATTGTGTACCCGCCCGGTTCCCGGTTGCAACCATTGCCACGATTTCTTCACCGTACGAGGTGGTGGCGATCACCGCGCTGCGGTCGTCCGTGTGCAGGGCGTAGGAATGCACGAAATAGGCATGATCGCCCGGCACCAGCCCCTCCAGCAACGGATGCGCGCCTAGGGTGAAGGCCAGCTCGTTCCAGCCCATGTGGGGCAGCCTCAGGCCATCGGCGCGAATCTGTGCGATATCGCCGCTGATCCAGCCGAAGCCGGGCGTGATTTCGTGTTCGAGCCCGCGTTCGGCCATCAGCTGCATGCCGACACAGATGCCAAGGAACGGCGCCCCGGCCTCGACCCGGCGATGCATCGCGGCGGCGAGCCCGGGGCGGGCGGCGAGCCCGTGCGCGCAATCGGCGAAGGCGCCCTGTCCGGGCAATACGATGCGGTCGGCACCGGCGACGAATTCGGCATCGTCGGTGATCGAGACGGTCGCGTCGAGCCCGAGCCGGGAGGCGGCGAGCTCAAGCCCGCGCGCCGCCGAGGCGAGATTGCCGCTGCCGTAATCGATGACCGCAATCCTCACAGCACCCCCTTGGTCGAGGGAATTGCGCCGGCCGCGCGCGGATCAGGCTCGACCGCCATGCGCAGCGCCCGCGCCGCGGCCTTGAACGCGGCCTCGGCCACGTGATGCGCGTTGTGCCCGGCGCGGCGGGTCAGATGCAGCGCGAAGCCGGCATTGGCGGTCAGCGCCTGGAAGAATTCCTGCACGAGCTGGGTGTCCATGTCGCCGATCGTCTGCCGCTCGAACGGCACGTCGAACACCAGGAACCCGCGCCCGGAAAGATCGATCGCGGCCTCGCACAGCGCCTCGTCCATCGGAGTCGCGGCAAAGCCGAAGCGGGTGATGCCGCGCTTGTCGCCCAGCGCCTCGCGGAGCGCCTGGCCGAGCACGATGCCGACATCCTCGATCGTATGATGGGCATCGATATGCAGGTCGCCCTCGGCGCGGACGATCAGGTCGAGCATGGCGTGCCGGCCGAGCGCGGTCAGCATGTGATCGAAGAACCCGATTCCGGTGGCGATGTCGGTATTGCCGGCGCCATCGAGGTCGAGCATCAGCTCGATCGAGGTTTCGGATGTGGTGCGCGTGATGCTTGCGGTTCGGCTCATGGGGGCTGGCCTAGCCCAATTTCGCCGGCCCGCCAATCAGCCGGCCGGCGAAACTTCGCTCAGTGGTTGATCTGTTCGAGCGCGAGCCCCCTGGTCGAGGGGCCGAGCCCGATCATCGCGATGCCCACCAGCATGGCGATGCCGATGAATACCGCCACGCCCGGTACGCCATACCGGGCGAGCAGCACGCCGATCGCGAGGCCGGCGAAGGCTGCCGCCAGCCGGCTCCACGAATACACGAAACCGACCGCGCGGGCGCGGATCCGGGTGGGGTACAGCTCCGGCTGGTAGCCGTGATAGGCGAAGGACATCACGTTCGAGGCCAGCGTGAACAGCACGCCGAGGGCGATCAGCACCGGCGGCGCCGAGCTCTGCGCGAACAGGCCGATCACCACCGCCATGATGACGAGCGCGCCGATGATCTGCGTCTTGCGCTCGATCCGGTCGGCAAAGACGGTGCCGAGCAGCGGGCCGAACGGATTGGCGATGGCGATGATGAAGGCATATTCGAGGCTGTGGGTGACGGTGATGCCGCGATGGATCAGCAGCGTCGGCACCCAGGCGGCGAAGCCGTAGAAGCCGATCACCTGCGCCATGTTGAAGACCGACAGGATGATGGTCCGCCGCAGATATTCGGCACCGAAAATCTCCATGATCGACCCCGCGCCGCTCTCTTCCGGTGCGGCGGGCTGCGGCGGCGGCAGGGGCTGGCCGGTTTCGGCGGCCACCCGCCGCTCGAGATCGGCGACGATCGCCTCCGCCTCCGCCATCCGCCCGTGGCGGGCGAGCCAGCGCGGGCTCTCGGGAATGCCCCGCTGCAAGGCAAACACCACTACCGCGCCGACCGAGCCGATCAGGATCAACACCCGCCAGTAGTCCAGCCCGAACGGTTTGCTGCCCTTCATCGCATAGGCCAGGAACGCGATCAGCGGCACCACGAGGAAGGTGATGAACTGGTTGACCGCGAAAGCCTTGCCGCGCTCGCGGCGGGGAATGATCTCGGAGATGAAGGTATCGATGGTGACGAGCTCGACGCCGATGCCGATGCCGGCGATGAAGCGCCAGGCATCGAGCGCGAGGCCACTGGTCTGGAACGCCATGATCGCTGTGCAGACCATGTACCACAGCAGCGCGCCGGTGAAGACCGCGCGGCGGCCGAACCGGTCGGCGACCTGGCCGAACAGCAGCGCGCCGACCCAGAGTCCGGCGAAGGTGGCGAACACGAAGGTGCCGAAGCCGGCGACCTTCAGCACGCTGAGCCCGGAGAGGAAGCCGAGCGATTCGGGCTTGAACAGCCCCTCGCCGACCATGCCGGGCGCGACATAGCCGGTGAAGAACAGGTCATAGAACTCGAAAATGCCGCCCAGCGAGATCAGGACGATGATGGTCCAGACCGCGCGCGACGGCGGCAGGCGGTCGAGGCGGGCGGCGATCGTCGCCGCAGTCCGGCCCTGCATGTGATCCTCCCTGACATGTTTTTTATCGGTAAATGTGGATGTCTCACACTAAGCCGGGGTCCGGAAGCCTGGCAAGCCGGGTCCGATCAGCGCCGCTCAGTCCCGCTGTTCCCGTCGGTCCTGGTCGCGCACCAGCCAGTAGACGATGCCGAGCGACAGGAACGCGACCGAGAGTGCGAGGAGTTGCAGCGCGTTCTCATGCGCGAGATCCATGATGATCAGCTTGCGGACGATCGCGAGCATCCCGATCAGGATGACCACCCGCACGCGCACCGGCCCCTCGTCGCGCTCGCTGGTCACCAGGATCGAGCGCTTGAATTCCAGCGCGATGACGACGGTGAAGATCCCCCCGAACACCGACTGGAACACCGCCGCGTTGGTGGGATCGAAGGTGGTGGCGAGGATGTCGTGCGCGATGTTGACGATGAGATGCACGAGCGCTGCCGTCACCACGATCGCCATCAGCAGCGTCACCGCCTGGACGACGATGAACTCGAAATACTGGTAGGCCCTGCTGCCGAACCGGCGGTCCATCCCGTGGTCTCCCCGAAGCGCGGCGGCAGCATAGCGGCTTTCACCACCGCTTGCAGCATGAAACGAGGACCGGGGCGCGCGGCCTGCTACCTTCGGCGCCTTGCCCGGCCGTTCGCGCGGTGCCATCTGGAGAGGATGATGAACTCGCATGATCCGGTCGGCTGGCACGGCACGACCATTCTCTGTGTGCAGCGGGACGGGCAGGTGGCCATGGCCGGCGATGGTCAGGTCTCGCTCGGCAACACCGTGGTGAAGGGCAATGCGCGCAAGGTGCGGCGTATCGGCAACGGCAATGTCGTGGCCGGGTTCGCCGGCGCCACGGCCGACGCCTTCACCCTGCTCGAACGGCTGGAGGCGAAGCTGGAGCGCTTCCCCAACCAGCTCGAGCGCGCCTGCGTCGAACTCGCCAAGGACTGGCGGACCGATCGGTATCTCCGGCGGCTGGAGGCGATGATGGCGGTGGCTGACCGCACCCACGCCTTCACCCTGACCGGCAATGGCGACGTGCTGGAACCCGAGGACGGCATCATCGCCATCGGCTCCGGCGGCAATTACGCCCTCGCCGCGGCGCGCGCGCTGATCTCGGTGGACGGCATGACCGCCGAGGAGATCGCCCGGCGGGCGATGAAGATCGCCGGCGACATCTGCGTCTACACCAACCATCACGTAACGGTGGAAATCCTGTGATCGACAGCCCGACCTACACGCCGCGCGAAATCGTCTCCGAGCTCGACCGGTTCATCATCGGCCAGCAGGACGCGAAGCGCGCCGTCGCCATCGCCCTGCGCAACCGCTGGCGCCGCCAGCAGCTCCCCGAGGGGCTGCGCGAGGAGGTGGTGCCGAAGAACATCCTGATGATCGGCCCGACCGGCTGCGGCAAGACCGAGATCGCCCGCCGCCTCGCGAAGCTCGCCCAGGCGCCCTTCATCAAGGTCGAGGCGACGAAATTCACCGAGGTGGGCTATGTCGGCCGCGATGTCGAGGGCATCGTGCGCGACCTCGTCGAGGTGTCCCTCACCATGTTGCGCGAGATGAGCCGCAAGGGCGTGCAGGCCCGCGCCGAACTCGCCGCCGAGGACCGGCTGCTCACCGCGCTGGTGGGCGAAGGCGCCTCGTCGGAGACGCGCAATCGCTTCCGCCGCATGCTGCGCGACGGCGAGCTGGAGGACAAGGAAATCGACGTCGATGTCAGCGAGACGCCGCCCAACGTGATCGGCCAGATGGACATGCCGGGCATGCCGCCGGGCGGGGCGATCAACCTTGGCGACATGATGAAGTCGATGTTCGGCCGCCAGCACGGCCGCAAGCGCATGACCGTCGCCGCCGCCCGCGCCGCGCTGGAGCGCGAGGAGGCCGACCGCCTGCTCGACAACGAACAGCTCAACGCCGATGCCCGCCTGCATGCCGAGACCCACGGAATCGTGTTCCTCGACGAGATCGACAAGATCTGCGCGCGTACCGAGAGCGGCTTTCGCGGCGGCGACGTCTCGCGCGAGGGTGTGCAGCGCGACCTGCTGCCGCTGATCGAGGGCACCACGGTTTCGACCAAATACGGCCCTGTGAAGACCGATCACATTCTCTTTATCGCCTCCGGCGCCTTCCACGTCGCCAAGCCGTCGGACCTGCTGCCGGAACTGCAGGGGCGGCTGCCGATCCGCGTCGAGCTCGCCTCGCTCTCGCGCGAGGATTTCCGCCGCATCCTGACCGAGCCGGAACATTCCCTGCTCAAGCAGTATGTCGCCCTGCTCAAGACCGAGAATGTCGACCTGCACTTCACCGACGATGCGATCGAGGCGGTGGCAGCGCTCGCCGCCGACATCAACGACCGGGTTGAGAATATCGGCGCGCGGCGCCTGGCCACGGTGCTGGAGCGGCTGCTCGAGGAGATCAGCTTCGCCGCGACCGACCGCGCCGGCGAGACGGTGACGGTCGATGCAGCACTCGTCGAGGACAAGGTTGCCCCGCTCGCCGCCCGCGGCGATCTCGGCCGCTTCATCCTGTAACGGCGCGGCCCTCCGGCGGCGCCGGGGGCCATAGCATCATCCAATCAGATGGGGTCATCTGGTTGGATGTAGCGCCCTACTCGCTCAGCAGCCGGCGCCGCGATTCGAATTCGGCGGCGTCCATCTCGCCGCGGGCGAACCGCTCCTTTAGGATGTCGAGCGCCGTGCGCTGCGGCGGATGCGCTGTCCCGTGGCTGAACGTTCCGGCCGAGCGCAGCACCGCCACCGCGACCATGACGATCACGGCGAGCGCGAGGATCATGAAAAAAGGTCCGAGAAACATCGTCGTCCACCCGTCATCCCACCACATCATGCCTGGCCCGTAGCCGAACCCTCTCGGCCCCGGCCCGGCCTGCGCGAAGGCGAGGCCCGGCAGGGCGGCGAGCCCGGCGAGTGCCGCAATCCATTTCAGCCTGTTCATGATCGAGTCTCCTTCGTCCACAGGATCACTAGAGCACGTTCCGATCCATCAGGATCGGATGTCGTGCTCTATCTTGTTGATAACTAGAGCATCTTTATCCGATCAGATGAGTCCATCTGATCGGATGATGCTCTAGCGCAAGACTGCTCGATGGTGCCTGTCTGCGCCTTGATCCATGTGGATATCGCCCGGCGTTTCGCGCAACGCTGGCCGGTGCTGGCCGGGTCGGCCCGGAGGGTCAGCCCGCGCTGCGCGGATCGATGGGCATGACCGGCGCATCGTCCCGTGCGATCGCGGTGCCGGCGGCGAGCAGCACGTCCTCGCGGAAGGGGGCTGCGACGAGTTGCACGCCCAGCGGCGCGCGGCCGGCAAACCCGGTCGCGACATTCAGCCCCGGCAGGCCGACCAGGGGCAGCGCGATCTGCGTCGCCTGCGCGTCCCATACACGGCGGAACGAGTCCGGCCCGGCAAGGTCGAGCCCCTCGCGGAAGGGCAGTTCGCCGGAGGTGGGCATCATCAGCACGGGGAAGCGGGCGAGCAGCTGGCGCCAGGCGCGGGCGATGGTGGCGCGACGCTTCAGCGCCTGCGCGACCACGTCGCCCGGCCAGGATTTCGCCTGCGCGCGGAAGGACTCGATCACCGTCATCGCGCCCGGATCGCCCTCCTGCGCGACGGTCGCGGCCAGCGTGTCGAAACCATCGCCGAGCCAGAGCTGGATCTGCACCTCGACCGCCTCGCGCATGTGCGGCAGGTCGTCGATCGTCTCGACCGTCCAGCCCGCACTCTCCAGCGCGCGGCCCGCCGCGATCAGCGCCGCCTCGACCTCGGGGACCACCTTCATCCCGCCTGGGCGCAGGCAGAGTGCCGCCCGCCGCGGCAGATCCGGCCCGTCGAGCGGTGCGGGGCACCACCATGGGTCGCGCGGCCCGTCCGGATCGGCGTCGGGCTGCGCCATCGCCGCGAGGGCCAGCCGCAGATCCGCCATGCTGCGCCCGATCGGGCCCGAGACGGCGGTGATCTGCGCCCCGATGCCGCGCTCGGGCCCCGAGGCGTTGAACGCCGGGACACGGCCAATGCTCGGCCGCAATCCATGCAGGCCGCAGGCATAGGCGGGATAGCGGATCGAGCCGGCAATGTCGGTGCCGTGGGCGAAGGCGCCGATCCCGCTCGCGACCGCCGCCGCCGCCCCGCCGGACGAGCCGCCGGGCGTCAGCGCCGGGTCGTGCGGATTGCGCGTATCGCCGTGCAGCAGGTTGGTCGTGAACCAGCGCATCGAGAAGGCGGGGGTATTGGTGCGGCCGATGATGACCGCCCCCGCGCGTTCGAGATTGTCGACGACCGGGCTGCTGCGCTGCGCGACCAGGTCTTTCTGCAGACGGATTCCGTTGGTGGTGGCGAAGCCTTTCTGGTCGATATTCACCTTCACCGTGACGGGAACGCCGGCAAGCGGGCCGGGATCGTCGCCACGGGCGAGCGCCGCGTCGATCCCGGCCGCGGCGGCCAGCACCTGCTCCGGGCGATGGTCGATCACGGCGTTGATCGCCGGGTTCGCCGCGTCAAGCCGGGCGAGCGCGGCGGCGGCTGCCTCGCGCGCGGAAATCTCGCGCCTTCGGATGCGCGCGGCGAGGTCGGATGCGGTAAGGCGCCAGAGTTCGGTCATTTTTGCTCCTGTTGTCTCCGCCGGTTCAGCCCGGCTCCAATCCGCACCAGGCGGCGACGAACAGCGCGATCGCCTTCGTCACCCGCCGCACCGAGGCGAGGTCCACCGCCTCGTCGATCCCGTGTATCCCGCGCGAGACCGGGCCGTAGCACAGTGCCGGAATCCGATCGTAGAGCGCATGCACCCGCGCATCGAGATAGGCGCCGGTTATCATCGTGCCGAGCGGCGCGCCGGTCGCCATCGCGTGGGCGCCGGCCAGCGCCGCCTCCGCCGCCGATCCCGGCTCCAGCACGTAGCCCTCGGCGAAGAAGCCGTTGAAGCTGACGCGCGGCGGATTGGCGGCGAGCATCGGGTCGGTCGCGGCGAAGGCTGTGATCCGCGCCTCGATTTCGCGCGCGGCATCGCCCGCCCGCGTGCCCGGGTAGAGCGAGATCCGGCAGGAAAGCCGGCATCGGCTCGGCACCGAGGAGGCCCAGTCCCCACCTTCGATCCGGCCGAGATTGAGGTTGATCGGGTGCGGCTCGGCGGCGAAATGCGGATGCGCGTCCTTGCGCGCGTTCCACTCCGCCTCCAGCCCGCGCAGATCGGCGATGATGCGATACGCGGCATCGATCGCGTTCGCCCCCTCCGCCATGGCGCGGACATGCGCCGGCGCGCCGCGCACCTCGATCTCGAACCAGAGCACGCCGACATTCGCGCGTACCAGCCGCTCGTCCTGCGGTTCGGGAATCAGCGCGGCGTCGGCGCGATAGCCGCGCAGATGCGTCATCACCGCCCCATTGCCGGTCGATTCCTCCTCCACCACCGATTCGACATGCACGCTTCCGGCCGGCTGGACTCCAGCGCGGCGCAGCGCGTCGAGCGCGAAGATGTTGGCGGCGTGGCCGGCCTTCATGTCGGCAGCGCCCCGCCCGTGCATCCACCCCTCCGCGATCACCGGCTCGAAGGGCGGATGGCGCCACATATCCGCCGGCCCCGTCGGCACGACATCGACATGCGCCTGCAGGATCAGCGAGCGGCCGGTGTCGTGCCGCGGCCGGTGGGTGCCGATCACGATCGGCGCGTCGGAATGTTCGGCCGAAATCCGGCCCGCGCCTTC
Source organism: Acidiphilium sp. 20-67-58 (assembly GCF_002255515.1). Lineage (NCBI taxonomy): Bacteria > Pseudomonadati > Pseudomonadota > Alphaproteobacteria > Acetobacterales > Acidocellaceae > Acidiphilium > Acidiphilium sp. 20-67-58. The sequence continues at coordinate 26,022 of NZ_NCAS01000008.1, forward strand.
GTGTCGTGCCAGCGCGTCGCGGTCCATCGTGAAGCGGTCCATCGCATAACCGCGATCCCGCAGCGCGCGATGGACGAAATCCTGGATCGGCGCCTCGGCGCCGCGGGTGGAGGGAAAGCGCACCAGCGCCTGGGTGAAGGCGAGTTGCTCCTCGAACCCGGCATCCACGGCGTCCATCACCCTTGCCGCCAGATCCGGATCCAGTGTCATCGCGCCCCCCGTTCTTCTGGGCCCGATTTGAGGAGCCGGGGCTTCCCCTGTCAAGGAAGGGCGGGCAGGATCAGAACAGCCCGGCCCCGGACAGCCCGCCATAGACGCCAAGCCCCGCGGTCAGAACCGACATCGCGATCGCAAGTCCGGCATACCAGCCCCGCAGCCGCACCTGCGGCGGCAGCGCCTTGATGCCGAGCATCACCAGGAAGCCGAGCACCAGCGGCAGCAGCAGCGCGTTCATCACCTCGACGGCGATGTTCAGGATCACGAGATTCGGCACCACGCCAACCAGTACCGCGCCGAGGATCAGGCAGGCGGCATAGACCCCGTAGAACCACCTCGCGCGCAGCGGATGATCCTCCAGCGAGCGGCGATACCCGGCCACCTCGCCAAGCCCCCAGGCCAGCGCGAGCGAGGCGACGATGGCCGCGACCAGCCCGGCGCCAAGCACGCCGGCGCCGAACACGAGCTTGCCCATCGCCACGCCGAGATAGGGGGTGAGGGCGGCGGTGATGTCGCCCACGGTGTTCAGGCTCGCATTGGGGTTGTGTCGGCCGATCGTCGCGGCGGTCGAGATCAGTACTGCTGCCATGACGAGCTGGGTAACAATTGAGCCGATTGCGGTATCCCAGCGCGCATATTTGAAATCCGCCGGCGTCAGCCGCTTATCCGCCACCGCCGATTGCTGGTAGAAGATCATCCACGGCATGATCACGGCGCCGATATTGGCGGCGACGAGGTAGAGATAGCCCGGATTGCCGAGCGCCGGCTGGAAGGTCTGCGCCGCGATCTGCCCCGCATCCGGCCGCGAGACGAAGGCGATCACGAAAAACACCAGCTCGAACAGGCCGAGCCCGATCGCCACCCGCTCGACCCGGCGATAGGAGCCGGTGAACGCGACCACGAGCAGGAACACCACCGAGAGTGTCAGCGTCATCGCGCGGGGGATGCCATAAAGCTCGCCCACTCCCGCCACACCGGAGAATTCCGACAACAGCGCCCCGATCGTGGCGACCGCGAGGCCCGCGGCCGAAAGCCACGCCCAACCCTTGCCGAACGTGTCGCGGATCAGCTCGCCATGGCCCTTGCCGGTGAAGATGCCGAGCCGGACGGTAAGCTCCTGCACGACATACAGGATGGGGATCAGGATGAACTGCAGCAGCAGCAGCCGATATCCCCAAGCGACGCCGGATTGCGACGCCGTGATGATGCTGCCCACCTCGGTATCCGCGAGCATGACCACGATGCCGGGGCCGAGCACGGCGAGAAAGGGCAGGCGCGAACGGCGGGAACGCGGTGACACGGCGGTCTGCGACAAGAGCGGTCTCCGGGATAAATTGAGAATGAGAATTATTCTCAATTACTGGTCACGATGGATACAGGACCTCTCAGGTCCTGTCAACGAGCGGGCCGTTTCAGCGCTGCCGCCGACGCGCCGGTTGACTTCCGCTTGCCCGGAGAGGAAATCCGCGGCCATGATCCAGATCAAGCTGCACAACACGAAAACACGCCGGCGCGAGCCCTTCGCCCCCGCCGATCCCGCGCATGTGAAGCTCTATGTCTGTGGTCCCACGGTCTATGACCGCGCGCATCTCGGCAATGCGCGCACCGTGGTGGTGTTCGACACGCTGGTCCGGCTGCTGCGCCATCTGTTTCCGCGCGTGACCTATGTGCGGAACATCACCGACATCGACGACAAGATCAACGCCCGCGCCGCCGAGACCGGCGAGTCGATCGGCGAGATCACCGCGCGGACCACGCGCTGGTTCCACGAGGACATTGCCGCGCTCTATTGCGTCCCGCCCGACATCGAGCCGCGCGCCACCGGACATATCGGCGACATCATTGCCCTCATCGAGCGGCTGATCGCCCGCGGCCATGCCTATGCCGCCGAGGGCCATGTCCTGTTCGCCGTCGCGACCGATGCGCAATACGGCAAGTTCTCCGGCCGCTCGCCCGAGGAACTGCTCGCCGGCGCGCGGGTGGATGTCGCCACCTACAAGCGCGATCCGGGCGATTTCGTGCTCTGGAAACCCTCGCCGCCCGACCTGCCGGGCTGGGACAGCCCCTGGGGTCGCGGCCGGCCGGGCTGGCATATCGAATGCTCGGCGATGATCCACGCCACTCTCGGCGAGACCATCGATATCCATGGCGGCGGCGCCGACCTGATCTTTCCGCATCATGAGAACGAGATTGCCCAGTCCTGCTGCGCCTTTCCCGGCTCCGAACTCGCCCGTGTCTGGGTGCATGCCGGCATGTTGCAGGTGAACGGGCAGAAAATGTCGAAATCCCTCGGCAATTTCCGCACCGTGCAGGACGTGCTGGGCGAGGCCCCGGGCGAGGCCGTGCGCTTCCTGCTGCTCAAGACGCAGTATCGCGGCGTGCTCGACTTCTCCGCCGCCGCGCTGGCCGAGGCGAAGCGGGAGCTCGACCGGTTCTACCGCGCGCTGGAAAAACACGCCGACCCCGCGCCCGCCGCCACCCCGCCCGCCGCCTTCATCGAGGCGCTGGCGGATGACCTGAACACGCCCGGCGCCATCGCCGAACTCCACGCTCTGGCCGACGCGGCGATGCAGGGCGATGCCGCCAGCGCCGCCGGCCTGCGCGCCGCCGGCCAAATGATCGGGATTTTCAATCACGCCTCCGGCCATTGGTTCCGCGGCGATGCGACCGACGATGCGCGGATCGACGGGCTGATCGCCGAGCGTCTCGCTGCGCGCAGGAACAAGGATTTCGCTCGCGCCGATGCGATCCGCGCCGAACTCGCCGCCGCCGGCATCCTGCTCGAGGACGGTCCCGGCGGCACCACCTGGCGGCGCGCATGACCGGTCGCGACGAAGGTGCTGATCTCGCACCGATCGACCCGTCCCCGGTCATTATTCTGGTCCGCCCGCAGCTTGCCGAGAATATCGGCTCGGTCGCGCGGGCGATGGGCAATGGCGGGCTGTTCCATCTCCGCCTCGTCGCCCCGCGGGACGGCTGGCCGCAGGACCGGGCGATGCGCACCGCCTCCGGCGCCTACCGCATCCTCGAAGCCGCGACGGTGCATGACACGGTGGCCGATGCGGTGGCCGACCTTCACCGCGTCTTTGCCACCTGTCCGCGCCCGCGCCATATCGTCAAGCCGCTGCTTACCGCCCGTGGTGCCGCCGCCGAACTGCGCGAGATCGGCGCCCGCGACCTCAAATGCGGCATCCTGTTCGGCCCCGAGCGCGCCGGCCTCGACAATGACGACATCGCCTGCGCCGACAGCCTGATCCGCTACCCGCTCAACCCGCGCTTCATGTCCCTCAACCTGGCCCAGGCGGTGATGGTGATGGCCTATGAATGGTGGATTGCCGGCGAGGCCGCCCCGGTCCGCACGCTGCAGACCCACAAGACCCATGTCGCGACCAAGGGCGAGCTGGAAAATTTCCTCACCCACCTGATCGCCGAATGCGACGAGGCCGGCTTCCTGCGCAACGAGCAGAAGCGCCCCGGCATGGTGCGCAACATCCGCCATTTCTTCCAGCGCGGCGAGGTGACGGAACAGGAATTGCGCACGCTGCATGGCATCGTCACCGAACTCGCGCGCGGCCGTCGCGCGCGTTGAGTCGGCGTCGCGATTCTGTCATCATGAGATTGCCGCAGCGAGGCGGCGATCAGCGGAGTGGACAGCGTGATGGACCAGGTCGAACATGCAGCGCCGAACGCTTTTCTCAACGATGTGCGCGCCGTCTCGGCACGGATGCAGGGCGCGTTTCACGAGGAACAGGCGGTGGGTGCCGACCCCGCGCTGATCCTGCTGCAAAGCGCGCTTACGGCCGAAATTCTCTGCATCTGGCGCTACACCATGATGTCGGTCTCGCTTGCCGGGCTGAAACAGCCGCGCATCGGCGTCGAGTTCCAGGAACAGGCAAATGACGAGCGCCGCCACATGCTCGCCATCGCCCAGCGCATCCGCGAACTCGGCGGCACGCCTGATTTCTCCCCGCACGGACTCGAAACCCGTTTCGGCGAATTCGGCACCAGGGCGGATCTCGCCGGCCTCGTCGAACAGAACCTCGCCGCCGAGCGCGAGGTGATCGGCCTCTACCGCCGGATGATCGACCATTTCGAGCCGCACGACCCGGTCACTGCGCTGATGCTCACCAACATCCTCGAAGAGGAAAGCGAGCACGCGACCGACATGCAGGACCTGCTCTCGATCGAGATCGGCGGCCACGGCTGAAGCGCCGGCCGCGCCGCCGGTCCTTTGGCTGCCGGTCCTTTAGAGCATCATCCGATCAGATGGAATCATCTGATCGGATAAAGATGCTCGACTTATCAATATGCTAGAGCACTACATCCGATCCAATCGGATCGGAAAGGCCGATCAGCCCGCGCAGCAGGGCCGCCGGCGCAGGCGGACAGCCGGGAATCGTGAGCGTGACAGGCAGGACCGCTGCCGTGCCGCCCAGGCAATGCGGGCTTGCCGCGAACACCCCGCCATCGCGCCCGCAATCGCCCACGGCGACCACGAATTTCGGCGCCGGCATCGCCTCGTAGGCGAGCCGGGTCGCGGCACTCATGTTCCGCGTCATCGGGCCGGTCACCAGCAGCACATCCGCATGGCGCGGCGAGGCGACCAGTTTCAACCCGAACCGCTCCAGATCGTACAGCACATTGCCGAGGGCGATGATTTCCAGCTCGCAACCGTTGCACGATCCCGCATCCACCGCGCGGATCGCCAGCGACCGGCCGAGCCGCCGCAGCGCCGCCCGGTCGAGTTCCGCGACCAGCGCGGCGGTTTCGGCATCGCGCGGCGGGGCCGGTTCGGTCAGGGTACCGCGATGGAGGCTTTCGAAAAGCGTTCTGCGCATTACAGGTCGCACCCCGAATAGGCGGCGTTGAAGCTCTTGTTGCAGAGCGGGAAGTCGGCGACGATATTGCCCTCGATTACCGCCTCCAGCGCCGGCCATAGAAACCATGACGGATCGCGCAGGAACGCATCCGCCACCACCGCGCCGCGCAGCCGCACCGCGGCGAAGACATCGCCCCTGAACCCCTCCACCAGTGCGCAGCCGAACGCCTCAGCCTCGCTCTCCGGCAATGGCGCGCGAATGTCGCCGGCCGCCAGATCGCCCATCAGATCGCCGAGCAGATCGCCGATCAGGGCGACGCTGGCGCGGATCTCGGCACTCCGGATCCGCGCCCGCGCATCGACATCGCCAGACGCAAGCACGGGTATGTCAGGCATGCGGCGGTCATAGGGCGGGTAGGGCGCATTGCGCCGGGCGTCGAAATCCTGCCCCGCGGCGCGGCCGACATAGCCGCCGCAGCCGAGGCGGCGGGCAAGATCGGGGGCAAGCCGCCCGGCGCCGACCACCCGGTCCTGCAACGAGGCGGTCTTGCCATAGAGATCGACCAGTCGCTCGAACCGCGCGAGCCAGGACGGCAATTCGGCACGCAGGGAAGCGGCGGAAGCCGGCGCGAGATCGGCGGCAACCCCGCCGGGGACGATCCGGTCCATCATCAGCCGGTGGCCGAAACAGGCCTCGGCCTGGCGCAGGATCGTCTCGCGCAGCGCGCCGGCATGGGCGTTGATCAGCGGGAAACCGGCATCGTTGCAGATCGCCCCGAAATCGCCGGCATGATTGGCGAGGCGTTCGAGCTCCGCCATCACTCCGCGCAATGCCGACGCCCGCCTCGGCACGGCAAGCTCGCGCGCCGCTTCCACCGCGCGGGCAAACGCCCACGCATAGGCGACGGTCGAATCGCCCGAAACCCGCCCGGCGAGACGCGACGCCGCATCCGGTGTCGTCCCCCGCATCAGCCCGAGCGTGCCCTTGTGCGTGTAGCCGAGCCGCGCCTCCAGCCGCACGATCGTCTCGCCGTTCACCGTGAAGCGGAAATGGCCCGGCTCGATCGTCCCGGCATGGATCGGCCCTACCGGTATCCGGTGCAGCCCCTCGCCCTCGGCGGGCAGGAAGGCGAAATCCCGCTCATGGTCGAGCCAGGGGCGCGGATCGGGCAATCCCTCGGCGCGGAGCCCGCTCGCATCCTGCAAGGCCCGCTCCATCAGGATTGCTCCCGGATGATGCCGCCCGATCGACGGATAGGAGCCGTCCTCCGCACGCAGGGCGATCACCGCGAGATCGCCCCCGTCTGCCCGCCGCGTCGCCAGATGAACGCGCGTCCCGGCATCGTCCGGTGCTGCCCAGACCGCGACCAGCACGCGCTGCCCTGCGGCGAGAGCCGCATCCGCTCCCGCGGCGAGAGCCGCACCCGCCGCGCGCCATCCGGCGGCGTCGACCATCACCGGCGCGTCAGCCGAGCAGGGCGGCGGCATGGGCGAACCAATCATAGAGAAATCCCGGCAGCGCGATGCCGACGGCCAGCACGAGGCCGAGATGCAGCAGCAGCGGCATCGCCGCGGCGGAACTCTGTGCATTGCCCGGGCTCGGCGGGCCGAAGCACAGGCCTGTCATCCGCAGCAGCAGCGCGCCGAAGGCAAGCAGGATGCCGAGGCCGAGCAGCACCGCAAGCAGCGGGGCGCGGGCGAAGGTCGAGGTGATCAGCAGGAATTCCGAGGTGAAGATGCCGAAGGGCGGCAGGCCCGCAATCGCCGCGATGCCCGCCACGAGCGTCCAGCCGAGAAAGGGATGGCTCGCCGTCAGCCCGCTGACCTCGGCGATCTTCTGCGTCCCCTTGGCCTGCGCCACATGCCCGACCGCGAAGAAGATCGCCGACTTGGTCAGGCTGTGCATCGCCATCTGCAACAGCCCTGCGAGATTGCCGATCGGCCCGCCAATGCCGAAGGCGAAGGTGATGATGCCCATGTGCTCGATCGAGGAATAGGCGAACAGGCGTTTGATGTCCCGCCGCCGGTAGAGCATGATGGCCGCGAAGAACAGCGTGGCAAGGCCGAACCCCTCCATCAGGGCCCCGGCGGCGACGCTGGCATGGCTCGCCGCAAGCAGGATCTTGAAGCGCAGCAGCGCATAGAGCGCCACGTTCAGCAACAGCCCGGACAGCACGGCCGAAATCGGCGTTGGCCCCTCGGCATGGGCGTCCGGCAGCCAGGCGTGCATCGGCACCAGCCCGGATTTGGTGCCATAGCCGATCAGCAGGAACACGAACCCGACATCGAGCAGCGAGGGGTCGAGTGAGGCGGCATGCCGGAGCAGGCCGGTCCACTGCATTGCCCTCATCCCGCCGCCCAGCGTTGGCTGAGCGGCCAGATAGACCAGGATCGTGCCGAACAGCGCGAGTGCGATGCCGACACTGCCGAGGATGAGATATTTCCATGACGCCTCGATCGCCGCAGGGCTGCGGTAGAGTCCCACCATCATCACCGTCGACAGCGTGGCGAGTTCGACGCCAAACCACATCAGGCCGAGATTGTTGCTGACCAGCGCGAGATTCATCCCGAGCATCATCGCCTGGTACATTGCGTGATAGAGCCGCAGGTGATGCGGCGCGAGGCGGCCGGTGCCGATCTCGTGGCCGATATAGCTCGCGCTGAACAGGCTGGTGGTGAAGCCGACCAGCCCGTTCAGCAGCAGGAAGGCGATGTTCAGCCCATCCACCAGGAACAGCCCGTCCGGTGCCGGCCGGTGGACCAGCAGCACGGCGGCAGCGGCCACCGTCGCGCAACTCGCCATCGCGTTCAGCCGCGCCGCCAGCCGCCAGGAGGATACGGTGGCGAGCAGCAGCATGGCACCCGCCGGAATGGCGAGGGTGGCGATCACCGCGGCAAAGGCAGCGCCCGTCATTGCAACTCTCCCCGGAACGCGTCCAGCGCCGCGCTGTCCACCGTGTCGAACCGCTCGCGGATGCGGAAGAGAAACACGCCGATCACGATGAAGGCGATCAGGATCGAGAAGGCGACGCTGATCTCCACCACCAGCGGCATGCCTTGCGCCCCCGCGGCGGCGAGGATCAGCCCGTTCTCCAGCATCATGAACCCGGCGATCTGGCTCACCGCGTTGCGCCGCGTTACCATCATCAGCATCCCGATCAGGATGACCGACAGCGCAAGTGCGAGATCCTCCCGCGCCAGCGCATCCGCCGCGGCGGCGGTGCGCAGCATCACCAGCAGCGACAGCGCGACCAGCCCGATCCCCGCCAGCATCGTCAGACTGATCCCACCCACCGTCTCGACCTCGCGATGGATGTCGAGCCGCTCGATGATCCGGTGCAGCGCCAGCGGAATCGCCACCGCCTTGAACCCGATCGCGATCGCCGCGGTGATGTAGAGTTCAGGCGCCCCTTGCAGCCAGGCCTGCCAGCCGACCGCGACACCTAGCAGGGCCGCGTGCAGCGCCAGCACGTTGATCAGCGCCGGCAGGCGGTCCTGATACAGCATCATCAGGCTGACCAGCACCAGCCCGCCGGCGAGCACATGGGCAAGGCCGAAGGCGGTGGCGCCAGGGGTGAAGGGGGCCAGCATCAGCGTCACAGCGAGGCCGACATGAACAGCAGCAGCGTGCCGAGCAGGCCGAGCATCAGTGCGGCACCGACGAAATTCGGAATCCGGAAGACGCGCATCTTGGCGATCGTCGTCTCGAACCCGGCCAGCGCCACCGCGCCCGCGCCGAGCTTGCCGGCATAGCTCAGAAGCCCGAGCGCGAGGGAGGCGGGCCCCGCACCCGGCGGCGCGATGCCGAACGGCGCGAAGATGCAGGCGATCAGCGACATGTAGAGCAGCAGCCGCATCGCCCCGGCGAGTTCGATCAGCGCGAGGTGTCGGCCGGAATATTCCAGCACCATCGCCTCATGCACCATGGTCAGCTCGAGATGCGTCGCCGGATTGTCGACCGGGAAGCGCCCGGTCTCGGTCAGCCCCACCATCACCAGCGCGACCAGGCCGAGCGCGAGCGACAGCCTGAGCCCCTCGGCGCCGGAATGCATGTAGGTGGCGATCGTCGAAAGCTGGCTGGTGCCGGCGACGAGGGCGACGGTAAAAACGATCATCAGCATCGCCGGCTCGGCGAGCGAGGCGAGCATCGCCTCCCGGCTCGCACCGATGCCGCCGAAGGCGGTGCCGGAATCGAGTGCTGCCAGCATCTGGAAGAAGCGTGCGCTGCCGAGCAGGGCGACGATCACGATCAGGTCGCCCGACCAGGAGAATTGCAGATTGGTCGCGAATTCCGGCACCAGCGCCGCGGCGACCCAGGTGGCGGCGAAGATCGCGTAAGGGGAGGCGCGGAACAGCCACGAGGAGTCCTCCGGCACCACCGCCTCCTTCGCCACCAGCCGCGCGAGATCGCGATAGACCTGCAGCACCGGCGGCCCGGCGCGGCGCTGCAATCGCGCCTTGACCTTGCGCACGAAGCCGGTGAGCAGCGGCGCCGCCGCCAGCGCGATCGCCATTTCCAGCGCCTGCAGGGCGAGATGCACGATCAGGCCCATAGCGCCACCGTCGCGAGCAGGATCAGCAACGTGACGAACACCATCGCGAGATAGCGCCTTATGGTCAGGAATTGCAGCCGGTTGGCACGGTCGGCGGCGCGGCCGACCAGCGCGGCCAGACCCAGCGCGCCGCCATCCCATGCCGGATCGGTGATGCGGCTGGCGAAACGGGCCGGCGCGGTCGTCCCCGGCGGCGGCATCGTCACCTCGTCGCGGGCGCGGAACAGCGTCGTGGCAAACACGCGGCGGATCGGCTGGCTGAATCCCGCCGGCGAATATTGCGCCCCCGCGGGCAGCGCAGCACTACCCTCCGTCAGGAAGCCGCACCCCCAGGGCACCGCCCGGCGCAGGGCGCGCGAGCCGAAGCGGTGCAGCCCCAGCGCCGCAAGACCGCCGGTCACCGCGATGAACAGCGCGATCAGCAGCGGATCGTACGAACTCTGCCGCGCCGGCACCGGCAGCAGCGTCAGCGCGCTCCAGCCGGGCCGTGCGGGCAGCGATATCCCGGTCAGTTCCCGCGCCACCGGTGCCAGATGGCTGAGCACCAGCGTCGGCATCAGACCGAACAGCACGCAGAGCGACGCGAGCCCGATCATCGCGGCGCGCGACATCCCGTCGGCCTCATGCGCCGTGGCGGCGGCCGTGCTGCGCGGCCGGCCGAGATAGGCCATGCCGTAGAGTCGGACCAGGCAGGCGCTGGCGAAGGACGCTGCCAGCGCCAGCAGTGCGCCCGCCGCCGGCACCGCGAGCTTGAGCCCGAATTGCGGCAGCGACGGGCTGAGCAGCACCGCCTGCAACAGCAGCCATTCCGATGCGAACCCGTTCAGCGGCGGCAGGGCGGCGATCGCCATCGCCGCGACCAGCATCGGCACCGCGCTGACCTTCATCCGGTGGATCAGCCCGCCAAGTTCCGAGAGCCGCCGCGTGCCGGCGCCGTGCTGGATCGCGCCGGCGCCGAAGAACAGCGTGCTCTTGAACAGCATGTGGTTGAAGGCGTGGAACAGTGCGGCGGTGAGTGCGAGGCTCGCGGCCAGCGCCAGGCCATCGGCGCGGAAGGCGAGGGCGAGGCCCAGCCCCGCGAAGATCAGTCCGATATTCTCGATCGTGCTGTAGGCGAGCACGGTCTTCACATCGTCCTCCAGCAGCGCCTGCAAGACGCCCAGCACGGCGGAAACCGCCCCCGCGGCCAGCACCACCAGCCCCCACCACCAGGCGGCCGGCCCGGCGAGATCGAAGGCGATGCGGATGAAGGCATAGACCGCCACCTTCGTCATCACCCCGCTCATCAGCGCCGAGACATGGCTCGGTGCCGCGGGATGCGCGCGCGGCAGCCAGACATGCAGCGGCACCAGCCCCGCCTTGGAGCCCGCGCCAAGCAGCGCCAGCAGCATCACCGCCGCCCCCGCCCATCGCACCCTGTGCGCCGCGGCGATGGAGGCAAATCCGTACTCTCCGTGCGGTCCCGCGAGCAGGCCGAAGGCGAGCAGCAGCAGCAACGTCCCCGCGCTTGCCATCAGCAGATAGACAAACCCGGCCTGCCTCGTCTCCGCCCTTGTATGATCCGCCATCACCAGCGCCCAGGACGCGAGCGACATCAACTCCCAGAACAGCAGGAACCCGTAGGCGTCGGCGGCGATCACCACGAGGTTCATCGCCGCCAGAAACACCGGGTAGAAGGGCAGCACCCGCCAGGGTTCGGCCTCGTGCCGCCCGTAGCCGAGCGCATACAGGCTGGCGGCGGCGGCGCCGAGATCGACCAGCACGAGGAACGCGGCCGATAATGGATCGACGGCGAAGCGCATGCCGATCCCCGGCAGGCCGAGCGGCAGGGTGATGCCCCGCGCCTCGCCGCCAAGTGACGCGAGAGCCACCCCAAGCGCGATCAGGGACACGCCGAGCGACCCACCATAGACCACGATGCGCCCGGCATCGCGGCGGGAAAGTGCTGCGCCGGCCGCGCCGAGCGCGAGCCAGGCCAGGGCGCAGAGCAGCAGCGCCGCCGTCACGTCCCGCTCTTGAGGCGCACGCCGCGCCCGCCGGTGGCATCCGATACATCGCCCGGCCGGATCACCACGATCCCCGCCCGGTCCAGCGCGTCCAGCAGCTTCATCAGCGAATCGACATTGCCGCGGATTACCCCCTCGCTCGCCTCCATCCGCTGGATGGTCGGCAGCGACAGGCCGGACAATTCCGCCAGATCCCGCTGGTCGATGCCGAGCAGGGCGCGCGCCGCCTTCAGTTGACCGGAAGAAATCATGTATGAAACATCATCTCATGCGTTTGAGCCATCATAAATAATTGGCGGCTCATACCGGCATGCATTTTGGTCGCGGCAGGAATGCGCCCGGCACGCAGCCTCGCGCGCCGGGCGATGGGGTCAGGGGCCGATCAGGACACGATCCGGTCCGGGTCGCGCATCACCACGTAGATCGCCGGGATCACCAGCACCGTCAGCAGGGTGGACGAGGCGAGGCCGAACAGCAGGGAGATCGCCAGGCCCTGGAAGATCGGGTCGAGCAGGATCGTCGAGGCGCCGATCATCGCCGCGAGCGCCGTCAGCAGGATCGGCCGGAAGCGGATGGCGCCGGCCTCCAGCAGCACCTCGCGCAGCGTCAGCCCCGGCCGCGCGCCGTGGCGGATGAAGTCCACCAGCAGGATCGAGTTCCGCACGATGATGCCGGCCAGCGCGATGAAGCCGATCATCGAGGTCGCGGTGAACTGCGCGTGCAGCAGCCAGTGCCCGGGCATGATGCCGATCAGCGTCAGCGGCACCGGGGTGAGCACCAGCAGCGGGATCTTGAAGCTGCGGAACTGCGCGACCACCAGCACATAGATGCCGAGCAGCGCGACGAGGAACGCCGCCCCCATGTCGCGGAACGTGACATAGGTGATCTCCCATTCGCCATCCCACAGCAGGGTCGGGTGCGCCTCGCTCGTCGGTTGGCCGCGGAAGCTGATCGCAGGCTTCGGCAGACTGCCCCAGTCATGCTGGTTGATCAGCTTGTCCACCGCGAACATCGCATAGATCGGCGCCTCGAACTTTCCGTCCAGCTCGGCGGTGACCATGTCGGCGAAATGCCCGTCGCGCCGGTAGAGCACGCGCGAGCCCTCGCTGCGGGTCGCATGCACCACCTGCCCGAGTTCGACGACCGACTTGTCCGCCGGCACCGCATTGGCCGGTACCGGCGTATCCGCCAGTTGCTGGCTCCAGTCGAGCGCGCGGTTGGGCAGGCCGATCGCGATCTCGATCGGCAGCCGGTTCTCGCCGCGATAGGAATAGCCGACCTTCATGCCGCCGAAGAGATCCTGGATCGTGTCATAGACATCGGCCTGCCGCACGCCAAAATATTCCAGCCGGTCCTGGTCGATCGCGATATGCAGCTGTTTCTGCCGATGCCCCCAGGAATCGTCGACATCGACGATATAGGGCACCTTCCTGAACAGCGTCTTCACCTCCTCCGCCACTGCAAGCCGCGTCGCCTCGTTCGGACCGTAGATCTCGGCGAGCAGGGTTGCGAACACCGGCGGGCCGGGCGGTGCCTCGACCACTTTCAGCACCGCGCCCTTCGGCAGGACCAGGTGTTTCAGCAGGCGCCGGCGCAGTTCGCCCGCGATCTGGTGGCTCTGCTGCGACCGCTCGCCCTTGGGCGACAGCATCACATGCAGGTCGCCCTGCCAGGGCTGGTCGCGCAGGTAATAATGCCGCACCAGCCCGTTGAAATCGAAAGGCTGCGGCGTGCCGGCATAAACCTGCATGGATCGCACCTCGGGCATCGTGCCGGTGATCCGCGCCGCGGCAAACAGCGTCTGCTCGGTCTGCTGCACGGCGCTGCCGGCGGGCAGGTCGATCAGCACGTTCAGGCTCGACTTGTTGTCGAACGGCAGCAGCTTCACCGTCACCGCCTCGGTGTAGAACATCGCGCAGGCGGCGATGGTGGCGATGCCGACCAGGGCGAGAAACAGCCCGGCGCGGCGCCGCGTGCGCAGGATCGGTGCGGCAACGGCGCGGTAGAGCCGCCCCAGCCGGTCCGGATGCGCCGCCGCGGCACCCGCCTCATGGGCGAGGGCAGGGGTCGTCAGTTCGAGGAACTCGATCTCGCCGGCGCGGTCTTCTTCCGTGAAGCGGTCGCGCCCGGCCAGCCTGTACATCAGCCACGGCGCCACCACCATCGCGACGAAGAACGAGAACGCCATCGCCGCCGAGGCGTTCACCGGGATCGGCGCCATATACGGCCCCATCAGCCCGGAGACGAACAGCATCGGCAGCAATGCGGCGATCACCGTCAGCGTCGCGACCACGGTCGGGTTGCCGACCTCCGCCACCGCCTCGATCGCCGCCCGCCGGCGCGAGCGCGTATCCGGCATCGCCCAGTGCCGGGCGATGTTCTCCACCACCACGATCGCGTCGTCCACCAGGATGCCGATGGCGAAGATCAGCGCGAACAGGCTCACCCGGTTGATCGAGTAGCCCATCAGCTCCGAGGCGAACACGGTGGCGAGAATGGTCGTCGGGATCACCACCAGCGTCACCACCGCCTCGCGCCAGCCCACCGCGAAGGCAATCAGCACGACGATGGAAATCGTCGCCAGCCCGAGATGGAACAGCAGCTCGTTCGCCTTCTCGTTGGCGGTGCGCCCGTAATCCCGCGTCACCTGCACCGAGATGTCTGAGGGGATGAGCGATCCTTCCAGGCTCTTCACCCGCGTCAGCGCGGCATCGGCCACCACCACGGCGTTGCTGCCCGCGCGCTTGGCCAGCGCCACCGTCACCGCCGGCGCCGTGCGCCATGCCTTGCCTTCATGGGTGATGGCAAAGACATGGCTCTCCAGCGGCGCCGGCCCGACGACGACATGCGCGACATCCCGCAGATAGACCGGCCGCCCGTCCCGCGTGGTGATCAGCAGCAGACCGATATCCGGCACGCCGAACAGCGTCTGCCCCGCCGCGACGTCGCGCAGCCCGCCGCGGTCGAACACCCGCCCTGCGATGAAGCTGCGATTGGCATCGGCCACCCGTGAAGCGAGCTGCTGCAGCGTCACGCCGTAGAGCATCAGCTTGTCGGGTTCGGGTTCGACGCGGATCTGCATCGGGTCCGACCCGGCGATATAGCTGAGCCCGACATTCGGCACCTTGATCAGCTGGTCCTGCAGCTTGGTCGCGATCTGCGACAGCGCACCCTGGGTCCAGTGCGTCGCCGATCCCGGTTTCGGCGCGAGGGTAAGGGTGAGGATCGCGACATCGTCGATCCCGCGCCCGACCACTAGCGGCGGCGGAATGCCGATCGGGATGCGGTTCATGTTGGCGCGGATCTTGTCGTTCACCCGCACCACCGCCGCGTCCTCGTTGGTCCCCACCTCGAAGCGGGCGGTGACCAGCACCTGGTCGTCGCGGGTCTGGCTGTAGATGTGCTTCACACCGGGGATCGCCTTGAGGATCGTCTCGAGCGGCTTGGTCACGAGTTCCGCGGCATCGGCTGCCTTCAGCCCGTTCGCCTGCACCATCACGTCCACCATCGGGACATGGATCTGCGGATCCTCGTCGCGCGGAATGGTGGTGATGGCGACCAGCCCGGCGGCCAGCGCCGCGAGCAGGAACAGCGGCGTCAGCGGCGAGCGGATGAAGGCGCGGGCGAGCCGCCCGGAAATGCCGAGCCTCACGGCCGCACCAGCACGTCACCCGGCACGAGGCCGGCGAGGATCTGCAACCCGTCCGGCATCGCGCGGGTCGGCAGCGGCAGCCCCCGCTGCACCGGCGCGTCGATCACGCTGCCATCGCCCTGCCGCAGCCTCACATAATCCTGGCCGAAGCGGGTGAACACGAAGCCGGAGGGCACCACGATCGTTCGCCGCTCGCCGGCGGGGACAAAAACCCGCACGCGCGCGCCCACGAAATAGCTGCCGATCCCCTTTACCTCGGCATCGGCGCGCACATCGCCGCCGACGATCTGCGGATAGACCAGGGTGATGCGGCCGAACCGCGCGCCGGCAAGGCCGAATTCGCCGCCATCCAGCCGCACCATGTCGCCCACCTTCAGGTGCAGCGCGTGCCGCTCGGGAATTCGCAGGCGCAGAATGAAGTTCTGCTCGGCGACGGTTGCGACCGTGTCGCCCGGCAGCACCACCGTGCCATCGGTCACCGGCACGCTCAGCACCCGCCCGGCGATCGGCGCCAGCACCGCGCCCTCGTCCTGCTGCTGGGCCGCCACGGCGCGTTGCGCGATCCGCGCGCGGAGCGTGCTGGCGGCAACATCCACCGCCGTCCGCGCCTGGTCGAGCTGCTGGCGCGATACCGCGCCGCTATGCGCCAGCGCCGTGGTGCGCCGCAGGTCGGTCTGCGCCTGGACGAGGCTGGCCTGCAACCCTGCGATCTCGGCGTCCAGCGCCTTGATCTGCAATTCGAGCTTGCGGTCATGCACGGTGGCGATGACCTGCCCGGCCGTCACGCTGTCCCCGTCATGCACCGACAGGGCGGCGACGGTACCACCGATCCGGGTGCGCGCCGGCACCACGTTGCGGCTCTCGACGGTGGCGAACACCGCCTTCTGGTCCGCCACCATGCGGGCGGCGACGGTGAAGGTCGCGGGCGGTGACGCCGCCCCGGCCGGCGCCGCCCCGAACAGGAGCAGGAGCGGCAGCAGCAGGGCGGGGAGGGAGGGCGTGCGGGGCATGCTGGCGTTCCTTGTCCGGGACGGCGCGGTGGCGGCGGGAGGTCAGCGGCGGTCGATCACCTGGCCGGTGGCGGAATCGAGCGCGACATACGGCATCCCCGCCGCCTTCCACGCCATCATCCCGCCGGCGAGATGCGCATTCACCGCAATGCCGGCCTCGCGGCACTTCGCCGCCGCCATCGCCGAGCGTTTGCCCGAGCCGCACTGAAACACGATCGGCTTGCCGGGGTCTTGCGGCAGCATCGCCGGATCGAAGGTGGAGAGCGGAAACAGCATCGCGCCGTGAATCCGCTCCACCGCGAATTCCTGCGGCTCGCGCACATCGACCAGCAGGATGCGGCCGGCGCGCAGGTCGTCATGCACGGTGGCGGGGTCGAGGTCGCGCAGGGGTGAAGATGTGGTCATCTCGAAATCTCCGTTGTCGATGAAGGGTCGGGCACTGTGCAGGCAGCACCTTCCGGGCTGCAATAGATCCCGGCAAGTGCTGAAATCACCGTGCGCGCCGGCGCGCTGGCGATGGAATACCGGATGCTCTGCCCTTCGCGCCGCGCGGTCACCAGCCCGTCCTTGCGGAGCAGCGCGAGGTGCTGGGAGACCGCGCTGTCGCGGATTTGCAGGAACGCGACCAGCTCGCCCACCGACCGCTCGCCGTCGAGCAGCTGGCAGAGAACGAGCAGGCGGTGCCGGTTGGCCAGCGATTTCAGCAGATCGCTGGCCTCGTCGGCCGCCAGGTTCATAGCGTCGATATCCAGTTTCATACTTGCGTATATACGAATATATGAATATATTGTCAAACGTGGCGGCGCCGGAACGTCCGGCCGCATCGCGCCCTGGCAGTGTTCTCCCGGCTGCCGGCGCGGGCGTTGATCCAGGTCAAGCCGGCGTCGCCGCAAACCAATTAACATCGCCCCGGGCGCGGCGGAGCGCCGCCTTCGCCGGAGCGCTCAGAAAGGCAGGAAAGCATGGCAGAGATTGTGGTCCTCGGTGCGGGGCTCGGCGGCACGCTCGCCGCGTTCGAAACCGCGGCGCAGATCCGGCCGGAAGACCGGATCACGCTGATCGGCGAGCGGAACATGTTCCAGTTCACGCCGTCGAATCCCTGGGTCGCCGTCGGCTGGCGCGACCGCGCCGAGATCGAGGTCTCGCTCGACAAGGTGATGCGCCGCAAGAACATCACGCTGCGCACCGAGGGGGCTGCCCGCGTGCACCCGGCCGAGAACCGCGTCGAGCTCAATGGCGGCGAGAGCATCCCCTACGACTACCTCATCATCGCCACCGGCCCCGAACTCGCCTTCGACGAAATCCCCGGCTGCGGCCCCGCACAGAACACTGTTTCGATCTGCCAGACCGATCACGCCGCCGCCGCCTTCGAGGCGTTCGAGCGGTTCTGCGCCAACCCTGGGCCGGTTGTCGTCGGCGCGGTGCAGGGCGCGTCCTGCTTCGGCCCGGCCTACGAATTCGCCTTCATCCTCGATCGCGAGCTGCGCAAGCGCCGCCTGCGCAGCAAGGTGCCGATGACCTTCGTCACCTCCGAGCCCTATATCGGCCATCTCGGGCTCGATGGCGTGGGCGACACCAAGTCGCTCATGGAGAGCGAGCTGCGCCACCGCCACATCAAATGGATCACCAACGCGAAGATCGCCGCGGTGGATGCCGACAAGGTCGTGGCCGAGGAAGTCGGCAATGACGGGCAAACGATCGCAACCCACGAACTGCCAAGCCGCTTCACCATGTTCCTGCCCGCCTTCCGTGGCGTGCCGGCGCTGCGCGGCATCGAGGGGCTGGTCAATCCGCGCGGCTTCGTGCTGATCGACGAGCATCAGCGCAACCCGGCCTATCCGAACGTCTTCAGCGTCGGCGTCTGCGTCGCGATCCCGCCGGTCGGCAAGACTCCGGTGCCGGTCGGCGTGCCGAAAACAGGGTTCATGATCGAATCGATGGTCACCGCCACCGCCCACAATATCGGCGCGCTGCTGCGTGGCGAGGAGCCGCACGCGCGGGCGACATGGAACGCCGTCTGCCTCGCCGATTTCGGCGATGGCGGCGTGGCCTTCGTCGCCCAGCCGCAGATTCCGCCGCGCGACGTCAACTGGGCCTCGACCGGCGCCTGGGTGCACCTGGCGAAGATCGGCTTCGAGAAATATTTTCTCCGCAAGATCCGCGCCGGCGAGAGCGAACCCTTCTACGAGCGCTTCCTGATGAAGCAGCTCAACATCCACAAGCTGCATCACAATGACCGCAAGACAGCGAAAGGCGCGGGCCATGGCTGACGCAACCCATATCGTCTGTCCGCAATGCGGGGCGGTGAACCGCATCCCGCCGGCGCGCCCGGCCGGCGCCGCGCAATGCGGCGCCTGCCACCGCAAGCTGTTCGATGGTCATCCTGTCGCGGTCGACCAGGCTGGCTTCGAGCGCCATGCCGAGCGGGACGGCATTCCCCTCCTGCTCGATATCTGGGCCCCCTGGTGCGGACCATGCCGGATCATGGCGCCGCAATTCGAACAGGCGGCGGCGATCCTCGAACCGGAGGTCCGGCTGCTCAAGCTCAATGCCGACGAGGCGCCGGAGATTTCCGCCCGCCTCGGCGTGCGCGGCATCCCGGCGTTGTTCCTGCTCAGGGGCGGCCGGGTGATCGGCCAGAGTGCCGGGGCGATGAGCGCGCAGGCCATCGTCGATTTCGCGCGTCGCCACCTCGCGGCGGCGGCGTGATGTTCGGAGCATCATCGGATCAGACGGAGTTATCTGACCGAATAAAAGTGCTTTGTTTATCAATATAATAGAACATTTTCTGACCCGGCAGGATCGGAAGGTGTTCCAGGCAAGGGACATGCCGTCATGAATGTGGACAAGACCGTTCTCAGCTTCGCGGGCTTCATGGTCCTGCTCAGCCTCGCACTGGGCTGGCTGGTCAGCCCGTGGTTCTACGTCCTCACCGCGCTGGTGGGGCTCAACCTGTTCCAGGCCGGCATCACCGGCTTCTGCCCCGCCGCCATGCTGCTGCGGCGGCTCGGGGTGAAGCCGGGCTGCGCCTTCCGCTGAGCCTGCCCCGGCCGCTCAGCGATAGCGGCCGTGGCGTTGCAGCATCTCGATCTGGTATCCATCCGGATCGGCAACGAAAAAGAACCGCGCGAGCAGGATGCCGTCGCGCTTGAACTCGACGATCTTGCGCGGCGCCCAGCCCGCTGCCTCGAAGCGCGCGTGCGCGGCGTCCAGATCGTCGACGCAGAAGGCGATGTGGCCATAGCCGTCGCCGAGCGCATAGGGTTCGGTGCGACCCTTGTTGATCGTCAGTTCGAGTTCGAAATCATTTTCCGCGTTGCGCATGTAGACCAGCGTGAACGTGTCGAAATCGAACCGGTCGGCGATCGCAAGGCCGAACGCCTGCTCGTAGAACGCCACCGACCTCGCCTCGTCGAGCACGCGGATCATGCTGTGGATTGCCTTGGCCATGCCAGTTCTCCTGTTCGGCGCCGGGGCGGTCGGCGCGGTTTCCAATGGTGCTGTATAGGCCGACGCCGGCCGAGCAGACATCCCCAAGCCGGCGGTGCCGGGCGGGCCGGCAGGTGCTGGCCGGAAGCAGAACAGTGGCGGGGCGCAACCGCTCCGTTTCAGAACACCGCGTTATCGAAGCGGCTCCGAAATCTGCCGCTCCCGGCGTCTGGCATGGCTTTTGCTGTTCAACATCTGAAACGGGGAAATCGTCCGGCGCGGGCGCCGGGTCGCAAGGCGCCTTCGGGGAGGAACAATGTGCAATCTGTTGCAGGGGCAGAACCCGGGGCATTTCGCCCAGACCAGCCGTTCGATCCGGCTGGCCGGCCGCTCGACCAGCGTGCGGCTCGAAGGCGTGTTCTGGACCGCGCTGGGCGAGATTGCCGCGGCCGAGGGCGTTTCCGTCCCCCGCCTCATCGCCTTGCTGCATGACGAGGGGGTGGACCGGCTGGGCGATATCGGCAATCTCGCCTCCCTGCTGCGCGCGGCCTGCATCCTCTACCGCCGGCGCGGCGCCTGAACGACGTCAGGACGGCGCCGCCCCGCTGCCGATCCGGTTCTCCGCGATCCAGCGCGCCGCCAGAACCAGCGTGCCCATGGTGAATTCCCGCCCGTGCCGCGCCACCATCTCCTCCGCAAGCTGGGCCACGCGCTGGAAGAACGCGTCCTTGCTGCGTTCCTCGTCGGTCATCTGCACCTGCATGTCGATCTTCCTCTCTGTGCCTGTGGTCACTTGAACATCCGCTCCGGAAACGTGACGATACTCACCATGCCGTCCGCCCCGGCGGCGGCCAGATGGTGCCCGTCCTCCGACCAGCCGAGCGCCGTCACCGCACAGCCCTCGGGGCGGACGAGCAGTTCGTCCCGCCCGCCGATCTGCACGAGTAGGATCTGCCCGTTGGCATAGCCTGCGGCGACGAGCGGCCGCTTCGGATAGGCGGCAACGCTCTCCACTGCCACCAGCCCGGCCCGGCCGCTTACCAGTGCGCCTGTCATGTCGCCATCGAGCGGTGGCGTCGCCATCGACCAGGCGGCGACGCGATACGCGCCGGATGCGACGATCGACGCGGCGGGGACGCTCCACGCGGCATCGCGTGTTGCCATCGGAAAACCGGTGACGGTGCCGCTGCGCCCGCGCGCGTGATCGACCATCAGGAAGCCGCCCGCCTCCAGCGTGCAGGCAAGCCAGGCCCCGTCGTCCCGCCACGCGAGCGACAGCGGGCACGACAGCAGGCCAAACACCATCGGCGCCCTGCCGCTCCCATCGAGTGCGACGATGCTCAGGCTTTCCGCCCGCGCGATCGCGAGCTGCCGGCCCGAGGGCGAGAGCCGGATGGCGACGACCTCGCCCTCCCCATCATCGGCGAGTGGATCGGAGAGTGCGCCCGCCCCCTGGCACAGCCGCACCGCATCGTCGCCGGCGATGGCGGTGAGAGCCGCCGCCCGCGCGTGATCGAGGGCCATGACCGGCGTGTCGATCCGCGCGCGCATGCCGCGCACCGCGCCATCCGGCCCGAGCGTCAGCACGCCGCCATCCCCGGCGCCGACCAAGAAACCGCCATCCTCGCCGGCGACGATGGGCGGGATGTCCTGATGCACTGAATCGGATATGGCGGGCAGCGGCGCCGGGCGGCTGCGCGGGCGGATCGTTGCCTGGCCGACATCGCCGCTGACCCGGATGCGCGTCTCCGGCGGCTCGGGATCCTCGGTCGGCGCCACAATCACCGTGCCGTCGGCGCAGCCGAAGGCGATCGCCTTGCCATCGGCGCTGAAACACGGCGGGCCCGCCGGCGCCGCGGCTTGCCATGTGCGGCCCAGCAGGTCGAACAGCGTGAGGTGTTTCGTCGCGGTCTGGTTCATCGCCAATCTCCCCGGTTCAGTTGCCCGCGAGTGCTGCAAGGCGTCGGTCGATCTCGGCCATCTCTGCCTCCACTGTCCCGATCCGCGCCGCGCAGTCGGCCTCCGCCGCGCGCAACGCGGCGGCCTTGTCAGTTGCCGCGCGCAACGCGGCGGCCTTGTCAGTTGCCGCGCGCAACGCGGCGGCCTTGTCTGTTGTCGCGCGCAGCGCGGCGGCGTCCCGCATCTCGCCATCGCCGGCCTCGTCCTCGAGCCGCTGCACGTCGATCTCGATGCCGGCCAGCTGTTGCAGGGTGCGCAGTGCCTCGGCGTTCAGCGCGGACATGGCACCCACAAGCGCCAGCCTCCGCTCGAGCAGAATGTGTCGCTCGGCATCGGTGCTGCTCATGGCGCCTCGCCCCGCGCCGCATCCGGTGCGGCGAAATCCGTGAGCTGACGGGGCAGGTCGGGGAGCTGCGCGCGGAACCGCGTCTCCGCCATCTCGATATGGTTGCGCAACTGGTCCCAGATATCGATCCGCAGCAACGACGAGGCATCGCCGATCAGATGCTCGATCTCGCCGATCCCGAACTGGCGTGACAGGGCGACGCCGGAAAACACGAACTCGCGCAACAGCGCGGCATGCCGCTCGACGAATAGCCGGATCATCGGGTGCGTGGCCTGGTTCACCCCGGCGGCAGCGAGCGAGGCAGCGATGAAGCGTTCGAAATGCGTCTGCATCCGGTGCTGGCTTTCGCCGAGAAAGGTCATGGTGAACACGAGGTCGCGCGACATCAGCCGGATCAGCTGCTCGGTCACGTCGCCGCCTGAAGCCGGCGATGTCGGATACTGGTCTGGTCGCTGTTTGTCGGGCATCTGCGCCTCCTTGCCGCGATCGCCGCGCGGGCGCGCGAAAACCGTCGCATGGCAAGAATTAGCCGCCCGGGCGGGCGAAAGTCAATTTGATTAACTCAAGTCAATCTTAGCAATATTTGAAACGAAACAAGTATTACACTTGTCATTTACAGATGTAAATTTCCTTTACATGGTGCGCTGCAATATCGAGGTTGCTGGCAGGCTTTCGCGCCCCGTGATCCGTTGGCACGGGATTTGCTGTGATGTCCGCAGAAGAAAACCATCGCGCCCCGCGCGGTGCCAGAAGAACGAAGGAACGGAGGAAACCGGATCGGCTTTGCGCGGCACTTCACCGTCACCGATCAGGATCGTTCGAAGACCTTTGCCGGGATCCGGCAGGCAGGCGGCCGCAACTCCGGCACCCGCCGCCCGGAAACTCGCACGGCGGCATTGCGCCGCTTTCCGCCCGGGTCACGGGACCCGCGGCGCAAACAAGGTGGAGGTTTTAAGACATGACGTCCCTGACGCTCAACAAGATCACCTCGCAGCGCGGCATATCCGTCGGTGAGGCGACCAGGAAGATTTCCGATCTCGGGTGGAATCCGACCTATGTCCAGGAGGCGATGACCTACCCGACCGACTACAAGATCACCAAGGCACCGCGCGATCCGATGAAGCAGGTGCTGCGCTCCTACTTCCCGATGCAGGAAGAGAAGGACAACCGCGTCTACGGCGCGCTCGATGCGGCACTGCGCGGCGACATGTTCCGCAATGTCGAGCCGCGCTGGGTCGAATGGATGAAGCTGTTCCTCGCGATCATCCCCTTCCCGGAAATCTCCGCGGCGCGCTCGATGGCGATGGTCGCGCGCCTCGCGCCGGGCGAGGATCTGCGTACCGGGTTCACGATGCAGATGGTCGACGAGTTCCGTCACTCGACCATCCAGATGAACCTCAAGAAATGGTACATGGAAAACTACATCGACCCGGCGGGCTTCGACATTACCGAGGAAGCCTTCGGCAAATGCTACGCGACCACGATCGGCCGCCAGTTCGGCGAGGGCTTCATCACCGGCGACACGATGACCGCCGCCTGCATGTATCTCACCGTGGTCGCTGAGACCGCGTTCACCAACACGCTGTTCGTCGCCATGCCCTCCGAGGCCGCCCGCAATGGCGACTACGCGCTGCCGACCGTCTTCCTCTCGGTGCAGTCCGACGAGAGCCGGCATATCGGCAACGGGCACTCGATGCTGATGGCAGCCCTCAAGGAGCCGGAGAACCACCTCCTGCTCGAGCGCGACCTGCGCTACGCCTTCTGGCAGAACCACGCGATCGTCGATGCCGCAATCGGTACTTTCATCGAATATGGCACCACCAATCGCGACAAGTCGAAGGAATCCTACGCGGAGATGTGGCACCGCTGGATCTTCGAGGATTACTACCGCACCTACATGCTGCCGCTCGAGAAATACGGCATCAAGGTGCATCACGACGACGTCCAGGCCGCCTGGAAGCGCCTGACCGAGAAGCTGTACGTCCACCACGTCGCCCAGTTCTTCGCCGTTGGCTGGCCGGTGAATTTCTGGCGCATCGAGGCCCAGCGCGAGGCCGACTTCGAGTGGTTCGAGCAGAAATATCCTGGCTGGTACGCGAAGTTCGGCGATTTCTGGAAGTGGTACGACAAGCTCAGCCATCGCGGCGAGAAGGTCATCACCTTCAACGAGGACGTCGGCTACGTCTATCCGCATCGCTGCTGGAGCTGCCTCGTCCCCTGCCTGATCCGCGAGGACATTGTGGTCGACGAGATCGACGGCAAGCTGCACACCTTCGCCCACGAGCTCGATCGCTGGACCGCCGTCGAGGCCTTCGCCGACGAGTATCAGGGCCGCCCGACGCCCGCGATGGGTCGCTTCAGCGGCAAGCGCGAGTGGGAGACGGTCTATCATGGCTGGGATCTCGCGGATGCGATCAAGGATCTGAACTTCGTCCGCTCCGACGGCAAGACCCTGGTGCCTCAGCCGCACCTGCGCTTCGACGATAGCGAACTGTGGACGCTCGATGACGTGCGCGGCCACACCCTCCTCTCGCCGCTCACCCTGCTGCGGGAGATGAGCCCGGAGGATCGCGCGAAGCATATCGCCGAATATCGCGCGGGCTTCACGATCACGCCGTTCAACTGACACGGCGGACTGCGCGGGAGCCGCTCGCCCCGGCTCCCGCATCCTTCTCAACGCGATATCTCCGTCACCCCCGCGGGCGCGTGACGGACTTTCGGGAGATCGGCCAGATGGGTGGCACGCATACGGTCAGGCTCGAGCCGGTCGGGGTCGAGTTCGAGGTCGAGGATGGCGAGACGGTGCTCAACGCCGCCTTCCGCCAGGGCATCGCCCTGCCGCATGGCTGCAAGGAGGGCCAGTGCTCGGCCTGCAAGTGCATCCTGACGGACGGCGAGGTCGACATGCTGAAATACTCGACCTTCGCGCTGAACGACATGGAACGCGACAGCGGCCATATCCTGCTCTGCCGCGCGATCGCCTATTCGGACATGGAGGTCGAACTCCTCAACTACGACGAGGAGGTGCTGGCGCGGGCGATCGCGGTCCGCACCTTCCGCGGCCGCATCGGCGGGATTACGCGGCTGACGCACGACATTCGCGGAATCACCATCGATCTCGACACCCCGATCAAGTTCTGGGCCGGACAATATGTCGACATCACCGTCACCACGGAAAAAGGGGAGACGATTACGCGCTCGTTTTCCATGGCAAATACGCCGGACCAAGCCCAAAGCCTCTCCTTCATCATCAAAAAATACCCCGAAGGAAAATTCTCCGGCGAGCTCGACAGCGGCGGAATCAGGATCGGCGCCGACATCTCCCTCACCGGACCCTACGGCACCTGCTTCCGGCGGGAGGGACGAACCGGACCGCTGATCCTCGTCGGCGCCGGCTCCGGCATGTCGCCGATCTGGTCGATCCTGAACGACCATCTCGCCAGCGGCGAAAGCCGGCCGGTCTATTTCTTCTACGGCGCGCGCACGCAGGAGGATCTGTTCCTTCTCGATCGCATCGCGCAACTCACCGAACGCCATCCGGAGCTCGAATTCATCCCCGTTCTCTCGCACGCCAGCTTCGATGCCGGCTGGGCGGGCGAACGCGGCTTCGTGCATGAATGCGTCGATGCCCGGCTGAAGGCGCTCGGTATCGATGGCGAGGGCGACGTCTATGCCTGCGGGCCACCACCCATGATCGATGCGCTGCAGCCGGTGCTGTTCATGAACGGCTTCGAAAGCGATCGCGTCTTCTTTGACAGGTTCACCACATCCTCGAGCGTTCCCGTGCCCGCCGGTCACTGATCGCGCGCCGCACGGACCAATCGAAACCAGGGAGAGACACCATGCCAGCCTTGTCGAGTTCAGTCGGATCGGGTGCCGCGGGAGCGGCGATCTTCGCGGATTCCGACAGCCGCCGCTACCGCTATTTCGAGCCGCGCGGCAAGCGTGCCACCCATTACGAAGACGTCACGGTCGATGTTCAGCCCGATCCCGAGCGCTACCTGATCCAGAACTGGATCATCTCCTTCGCCAACGGCAAGGGCGCTTATGTGAAGGACGCCACGGCGCTGAAAAGCAGCAACTGGCATGCTTTCCGCGCGCCGGACCAGGAATGGGAACGCACGCACTACCAGCGCCAGTCCCGCATCGAGACGATGGTACAGAGCGTCATTGCCAATGCTCGTCGCGCCGGCGCGCCGGCCAGTTTCGACAAGGCCTGGCAGCGCATCCTGCAAGCCCATCTCGGCGCATGGAAACACGCCGAATTCGGCCTCGGCACCTCGCTGATGCAGGCGCAGCGCTACGGCTACACCCAGATGATCAACAACGCGACGCTGACCAACTCCTCCTACAAGATGCGCCTCGCGCAGGACATCACGCTCTACCTCGCCGAAATCGGCATGGACATTCCCGGCTGGAACGACGAGCTTGGCAAGATCGCCTGGCTTGAGGACCCGATCTGGCAGGGTACGCGCGAGGCGGTCGAGACGATCATGGGCTCGAGCGATTATCTCGAGCAGTATTTCGCGATCAACATCATCTTCGAACCCCTGGTGGGCGAGCTGTTCCGCTCCGGCTTCCTGATGCAGGTCGCCGCCGCCAACAACGATTTTGTCACACCTCCGGTGATCTCCGCCGCCGAGGCCGATTACGAGCGCAACCTCGCGAACACGATCGACCTCATCTACCTCCTCGCCAACGACGAGAAACATGGCGGCGAGAACCGGGCCATCCTCCATGGCTGGCTCGAAAAGCACCGCGCCCTCGCCGACAAGGCGGCCTTCGGCCTGCAACCGATCTGGTCGATGCCCCATTCCAAACCCGTCTCGTTCCAGGATGTCAGGGCGCAATCGCAGGAGCGCATCGGCAAGATCCTCGGCGAACTCGGCCTCGCCTGACGCCCCGCACAGGAGATAACATCATGTCAACAGCAGCACGCGACGCGACCCATTCGACCATCTTCAAGCAGATGAAGGACATCACCTTCGAGCAGACCATCTCGGATCAGTGCGGTGTCACCATGAACGATTCGGTCGAGGCCCGCGCAATCGCCGAATTCATGAGCGACAAGCCCGGCGTCACCGTCACCTACCAGCCCGCGCTGATCCGCATCGACGGTCACGGCAAGCTGATCTTCAAGATGGACGAGATCGGCGAGTATCTCGGCCGTGACATGACGGCCGAGATCTTCGAGGTGAACACCTCGACGCATTACGGCCGCATGGTCCGCGTCGACGACAACACCGTGATCCTGTTCGGCAATATGGACGACGTCTTCGAATACATCTGAACCGCGGCACGCCGGCGCGCCCGCGCACCCCGCGCGGCGCGCCGCCCAGCAAGCAATCAACACGTGGAGGAAAACAATGTTCGTAACGCCCGAGGGCAAGGAAATCTTTATCGTCGACGGCCACACCCATTTCTGGGACGGCAGCCCGGCGAACCAGAGCAACATTCACGGCAAGCAATTCATCGAGTGCTTTTTCGCTTATCACAACGCGCTCAGCCCGGCCGACAAATTGTGGCCGAAGGAGAAATTCGAGAAATACAGCGCCGATGATCTCTATCGCGACCTTTTCATCGACGGCCCCGACGATGTCGCGATCGTGCAGTCGACCTACCTCAAGGATTTCTACAAGACCGGTTTCAATACGATCGAACGCAATGCGGACGTCGCCGCCCGCTATCCCGAGCGCTTCATCGTCAATGGCGCGTTCGACCCGCGGGATGGCGAGAAGGCGCTCGAATATATTCATTACATGAAAGAAACATATAATATCCAGGGTGTGAAACTCTACACCGCCGAATGGAATGGTGCCTCCCGCGGTTGGCGGCTGAACGATCCCGAGGCCTACAAATGTTTCGAGCTGTGCGAGAAACTCGGCATCAGGAACATGCACGTCCACAAGGGCCCGACCATCATCCCGCTGAGCAAGGACGCCTTCGACGTCCATGACGTCGATTACGCCGCGACCGACTTCCCCAATCTCAACTGGGTCGTCGAGCATTGCGGCCAGCCCCGGATCGACGATTTCTGCTGGATCGCGGTGCAGGAGCCCAATGTTTATGGCGGGCTCGCCGTCGTTCTCCCCTTCATCCACTCCCGGCCGCGCTACTTCGCCGAAATCATGGGCGAGTTGCTGTTTTGGCTCGGCGAGGACCGCATCCTGTTCGGCTCCGACTACGCGATCTGGACGCCGCGCTGGCTGGTCGAGAAATTCTGGAACTTCGAGCTGCCGGAGGATGTGAAGCAGGAGCGCGGTGTCGATCTCACCCCCGCGATCAAGGAAAAGATCCTCGGGCTGAATGCCGCGAAGCTCTACGGCATCGACATCGCGGCGAAGAAGGCAGCGCTTGCGGCAGCGCCGCTCGCGGTCGCCGCGGAATAGGCTAGAGCACTTTCCGATCCTTTTGGATCGGATGTCGTGCTCTATCATACGAACAAGCCGAGCGTCTTAATCCGATCAGATGACTCCATCTGATCGGATGATGCTCCAGTCCACGCAGCACGCCGGCCGTCCGGCCGAAGGGAGACAAAATGGCTAAGCTGCTTCTGCATAATTCTGAAGCTCGGCGTGCGCTGGCCCGCGGTGTGGGCCGGCTGGCGGCGGCCGTCGAGCCCACGCTCGGACCCAAGGGAATGAATGCGATGATCGACCGGCCGATCGGCACGCCGATGGTCACGCGCGATGGCGTCAGCATCGCCGTGGAGATCGAGCTGCCGAACCGGTTCGAGAACATGGGCGCGCAGGTTGTCCGCGAGGTCTCGATGCAGACCAACGAACTCGCGGGCGATGGCACCACCACCGCGATCGTGCTGGCCAATGCGCTCGTCCAGGCCGGCGTCGAGGCCAGCGAGCGCGGCGCTCGCGCGGTCGATCTCATCCGCGGGATCGATCTCGCGGTCGAGCGTGTGGCCTCCTCCCTCAAGGCGGCCGCCCGGCCTGCGTCCGGCAACGGCATGCTCGCCGCGGTGGCCAACATCGCCGCGACCGAGCCGCATCTCGGCGCGCTGGTGGCCGAGGCCTTCGCGCGCGTCGGCGCCGAGGGCGTCATCACCACCGATTTCAGCGTGACGATGGCCACCACGCTCGAGGTCGTCGAAGGCATGTCCTTCGATCGCGGCTATATCTCGCATCACATGGTGACCGATCAGGAGAAGATGGAAGCCGTGCTCGAACGGCCGCTGATCCTGATGACCGATCTCAAGATCCGCGATCCCCATGCGCTCGATGCGGCGCGTGCGCTTGCCGCCGGGGTTGGCCGCCCGCTGCTGGTGATCGCCGAGGAGGTGGCGCCGGAGGTCGTCGTCAGCCTGCTCGGGCGCGACGGACCCGGCCGTTACCTTGTCGTCCATCCGCCCGAATACGGCAACTGGCGCAAGGCGATGATGGAGGATATCGCCATGATCACCGGCGGCCGCGTCATCGCCCGCGATCTCGGCGGCCGGGTCGAGGATGTCACCGAAGCCGATCTCGGCGCTGCCGAGCGGGTGCGTACCAGTGCGACCCACACCGCGATCATCGGCGGCGCCGGCGATACGGCCGCGATCGCTGCGCGCCGGGCGCAGGTCCAGCGGATGCACGATGCCGCGCCTCCCAACATCGAGCAGGACAAATTGCGCGAGCGCCTCGCGAAACTTTCAGGCGGCACCGCGATCCTCTATGCGGGCGGGGCGACGCCGGTCGAGCAGAAGCGCACGATCCAGCTGATCGAGGATTCGCTCGCCGCCGTGCGTGCTGCGAGCGAGGAGGGTGTGGTTGCCGGCGGTGGCACCGCGCTAGCGCAGATCGGGCCGGTCCTCGACGAGGTTCTGGCCGGCGCCAGCGGCGATGTCGCGGAAGGGGTGAAGCTCGTCCGCTCCATCCTTACCCGCCCGCTCTGGCGCATCGTGACCAATGCCGGTGGCGATCCGGATCATGTCATCGCCCAGGTCTCGGCGGTGAATGGCGGCTTCGGCTACAATGCAGCCATCGGCACGTTCCAGAACATGTACGATGCCGGGATCATCGATCCCGTCCGCGTCACCTGCACGGCGCTGCGCAATGCCGCCTCGGTCGCCAAGCTGATCCTGACCACGGAAACCCTGGTGGGCGATCTGGGGGAGGATGAGGAAGACCCGACCGCGCTGCCCGCTCGCGGCGGTGGTGCCGAGCGTCTCGGCCGCGCCTGACGCCGGGGCCGCTGGACTTGGGCGGGGCGGGATTCAGAACAGCGAGAGCTGCGCCCCGGCGTCTCTCGCGCGCGGCTTCGCGAACTGGCCGCAATCGAGCGGCGGCGGCGTCTCGCTCAGCCCGAACTGGCGCGCCGCCCGCTCGAAGCGCGCGCGCAGCAGCCCGGCATAGGCTCCGGTGCCGCGAAACCGGCTGCCAAAGGCGGCGTCGTTCAGCGCGCCGCCCCGGGTCTGGCGGATCAGGCCGAGCACATGTGCCGCGCGATCCGGCATGGTGCGGTTCAACCAGTCCTCGAACAGCGCGCCCAGCTCGTGCGGCAGGCGCAGCAGGATCGCGTTGGCGGATGACGCGCCCGCTCGCGCTGCTGCTTCGAGAATCCGCTCCAGCTCGGGATCGTTGAGCCCCGGAATCATCGGCGCTGCCAGCACGCCGACCGGGATCCCCGCCTTCTTGAGACCGGCCATCGCATCGAGCCGCCGTGAAGGTGTCGCCGCGCGTGGTTCCATCGCCCGTGCGAGCCTCGCATCCAGCGTTGTCACCGAGAGATGCACGCGGGCGAGGTTGCGCGCCGCCATCCGCGCCAGAATGTCGGCATCCCGCAATACCCCGGCCGATTTGGTGACGATCGCAACCGGGTGGCCGAACCGCTCCAGCACTTCCAGCACCGCGCGCGTCAGCCGCAGCTGCCGCTCGACTGGCTGATACGGGTCGGTATTCGAGCCAAGCACGATCGTCGCCGGCTGATAGCCCTTGCGCGACACCTCGCGCTCGAGCAGCGACGCCGCCTCGGACTTGAACACCAGCTTCGTCTCGAAATCGAGACCCGGCGACAGGCCGATCCACGCATGGGTCGGCCGCGCATAGCAGTAGATGCAGCCATGTTCGCAACCCCGATAGGGATTGAGCCCGCGATCGAAGCCAAGATCCGGGCTCTCGTTGCGGCTGATTATCGATTTCGTCGCATCGCGGATCAGTACCGTCTCGGGAGCTGTCTCCTCCTCGTCCAGCGTGCCCCACCCGTCATCGAACGCGTCATAGCGCGCGGTTTCGAACCGGTTGGGTGGGGCAAGCCTGGTGCCACGGCCGTCAGGCCGGAGGCCACGCGGTATGAAAATGTCCATGTTCGTGCTCCGTTCGTGAGCAGCACACCGGAAATCACCCGCGCCGTCAAGAACAAAACAAGAACACGAACGAAATTCAGCTCCGCCCGTACGTGTCCTCGTAGCGGACGATGTCATCCTCCCCGAGATACGAGCCGGACTGCACCTCGATCAGCGTCAGCGGGATCTTGCCGGGATTCTCCATCCGGTGAATGCAGCCGAGCGGCAGATAGATGCTCTCGTTCTCGCGCACGAGATGCGTTTCCGCATCCCGCGTCACCAGTGCCGATCCGGCCACCACCACCCAGTGCTCGGCACGGTGGAAATGCTTTTGCAGGCTGAGCTTCGCACCCGGCATCACCACGATCCGCTTGACCTGAAAGCGGTCGCCCTGGATCAGGCTCTCATAGAACCCCCAGGGCCGATAGACGCGGTTGTGCTCTTCCGCCTCGGGCCGCTTCAGCCGCTTCAGCGCATCGACCACGCGCTTGACGTTCTGCGCCTTGTCCCGATGGGCGACCAGCACGGCGTCCGGCGTCGTCACCACAACGGTATTCTCGAGCCCGAGAACGGCGGTCATCGCGCCGTCGCTGCGGACATAGCAGCCGACGGAATCCTCGATCACGGCATCGCCCAGCGCCGCGTTGCCGGCTGCGTCCTTCTCGGCGATGTCCCAGATGGCCGACCATGAGCCGACATCCGACCAGCCGAGTGAGGCTGGCACCACGGCGGCGCGGTCGGTCTTTTCGGCAATCGCGTAGTCGATGCTGATCTCCGGCGCGCTCTGGAAGGCGGCGGCGTCGAGCCGGATGAAATCAAGATCGGGGATCCGTGCGTCGAACGCCGCCCGCACGCTGCGCGCGACTTCTGGCGCGAGCCGTTCCATCTCCGCCAGCATGGTCCGCGCGGTCGCGACGAACATGCCGGAATTCCAGTAATGCCGCCCGTCGGCGATCAGCTTCGCCGCCGTCGCCGAATCCGGCTTCTCGACGAAGCGGGCGATGCGGAACGCGCCCTCATGCCCGGCCAGGGCCTCGCCCTGCTCGATATAGCCATAGCCGGTCTCGGCCATGTCCGGCCGCATCCCGAACGTGACGATCTGCCCGTCCCGCGCGGCAGCGGCGGCGACTGTCAGGGCGCGGCCCAGCGAGTCCGCATCGGCGATCGAGGCGTCCGCCGCCATGATCCACATCACCTGATCGGGATTGGTCTCGGCGATGAGCAGTGCCGCGGCGGCGATGGCCGGCGCGCTGTTCCGTCCCATTGGCTCAAGCAGGATCCGCGTTCCCTCGTGGCCCTCGCCGCGCAGCTGTTCGGCGACGATGAAGCGATGCGACTCGTTCGCCACCACGATCGCCGGGGCAAAGCGCTCACCCTGGGCCCGCGCTGCCGTCTCCTGCAGCATGGTCCGCGACGACACCAGCGGCCAGAACTGCTTCGGGTACGATTTGCGTGAAACCGGCCAGAGCCGCGTCCCGGTTCCACCGGCGAGGATCACTGGCGCAATTCCAGCCATTGGCGAGTGCGCAGGCAAAGGGGTCAGTCCTGACATGCAAATTCCCTCAAATTGGATGCATTCCATTGCCAGCGCACAACGTTTGCGTCCAGCATGGTCCCCCGCAGGAGGATGAATAAATGTTTAAAGCAGCTATCGAGGATCTGACCAGTGCCGAACTGCGTGTCCTCCTGCCGCGCCGGCCGCTGGTGCTGTTGCCGCTGGGCAGTCAGGAAGACCAGGGCGCGCATGCCCCGATGGGCGATTTCCGCCTCGCTGCGGCGCTGGCCGGGCGAATTGCGCGCGCCGCGACCGAGTCCGGCACGCTGACCCTCGCGGCCCCGGCGCTGCCCTTCGGTGCGGCGGATCATTTCGGCGCCGTGCCCGGCGGCCTCGCGCTCGCCCCCGCCACGTTCCGCGCCGTGCTCGCCGACCTGATCGCTGATCTCCGCCGCAACGGGCTGGATCGCATCGTCATCCTCAACGGCCATGGCGGCAATGCGCCGCTGGTGCACGAGGTAACCCTCGCCATCCGTCGCGCCGGCGGTCCGGTGATCCCCTCGTTCTATCTCTGGAAGGTCGCAAGCCGCCTGATGCAGGCCCGCATCGGCCCCGCGTCAGGGCGGTTCGGTCATGGTGCCGAGCCGCTCGCCTCGATCGCGCTCTGCCTCCGCCCCGACGCCTGCCGGCCTGATCTCGCCCGCAAGCCTGCCGCGGGGGCCAGCCTGCTCGGCTGCCCCGTCATCGGCTTCGGCACGATCGGCTTCGAGGGAGTCGATATCGATGCCCCGGCCGAATATCCCGAGATCGCGCCGGCCTCCGCCACCGCCGATGCCACCGGCGCCGATGCCGCGCTCGGCGAGGCGGTCGTCGCCGATCTCGTGGCGCTCGCCGCGCGCTTCTGCGCCCATGTCGCGGCCCTGGCATGAGCATCGTTCCCGCCTGGATACCGGTGACCATCGCCGCCGCGCTGTTCCAGGTCTGGCGAACGGCGCTGCAGGCGCGGCTGCGCGGCGCGCTCAGCGCCCCGGCGGCCGGCTTCGTCCGGTTCGTTTACGCGCTGCCAGCGGATCTCCTGCTGCTGGGTGCTGCACTTGTCCTGCTGCACCGCGCGCTGCCGGCGATTCCGCCCGTTTTCCTGCTCGATTGCCTGGCCGGCGGCATTGCCCAGATCTTCGGCACCATGCTGCTGATCATGGCCTTCGCCCATCGCAATTTCGTGGTCGGCACCGCCTATGCCAAGACCGAGGCGGCGCAGCTCGTGATCTTCTCGGTTCTTGTGCTCGGGGTGCGGATTCCGCCGCTCGCCATTATCGGGATCATGCTCGCGGTGATCGGCGTGCTGGCGCTGTCCTTTGCCGGTCAGAAACTCTCCCCGGCCGATCTGCTGCGCGCCTCGGTGCAGCCCGCGGCTCTGTGCGGCCTCGGGTCCGGCTTCGGCTTTGCCGTCACCGCCATATTGCTGCGGCGGGCGACGCTCGCGCTCGGCCCCGCGACGCCGGTCATCCTCAAGGCCGTGCTCACCCTCACCGTCACCAACCTGCTGCAAACCCTGGTCCAGGGCGGCGTCATGGCGCTGCGAAACCGCGACGAACTGGCCCGATGCTTCACCCTGTGGCGGCGGGCGGCACCCGTCGGCCTGCTCTCCGCCTGCGGGTCGGGCTGCTGGTTCGCCGGCTTCGCACTGACCAGCGCGGCCCTGGTGCGCGGTTTCGGGCAGATCGAGATCCTGTTCACCCTCGCGGTCGGCCATTTTTTCCTCGGCGAGCGCACACGGCGCGGCGAGCTGGCTGGTCTCGCCCTGGTCAGCCTCGGCGTGGTGCTGATCGCCGCCGCGGGCATCGGCTGAGCCGGAAGCGCTGCAGGGCAGGGGAGGCGTGGCGGCGGTATTGGGGCATCTTTAACCGATCAGATGACTCCACCCGACCGGATGATGCTCTAACTGGCAACGGCCAGAAAACGACCTCGTTCGCGCAGCATGGCCTCGGCGCGCAGCAGGTCGGCCTCGGTGGTGATCTTGAAATTCTCCTCGCTGCCCGGAACCATCTCAACCGTGAGCCCTGCGAGTTCCGCGACCGCGCAATCGTCGGTGAAGTCCCGGCCCGGATGTGCCGCATGCGCTCGCCGGTGCGCGCCGAGGATCGCCTCGTAGCGGAAACCCTGCGGTGTCTGCGCCCGCCACAGATCCGCCCGGTCCACCGTTCCGGTCACCACGGCACCTCGGCATCGCTTCAGCGTATCGGTCACCGGTACGCCGACCACCGCCCCGGGCACGCGGGCCAGCGCGTCGAGTACCGCGCCGATCGTCGAGGTATCGACGAAGGGCCGCACCCCGTCATGGATCAGCACGGTCTCCGGGGCGAGGGCGGCGATCGATTCAAGCCCGTTGCGCACCGATTCCTGCCGCGAGGCGCCACCCGTCACCGGCTCCGCAAGCCCGAGCCCCCCCATGGCCTCGTCATACAGGCCGCGATCGGCGGGGTTGATCACCACCCGCACCGCCCGCACCGCCGCATGCCGGCGCAATGCCTCCGCCGTGCGGCGAAGGATCGGCACGCCGTCGAGCAGGCGATACTGTTTCGGAATGGGGCCGCCGAGGCGATGGCCACGGCCGGCGGCGACGATCAGTGCGACAGTCATGGGTTCCCCGGTCTCGCGCGGCGGCGCCGCGCTGCGGCCTTCCTGAAAGCAGAACCGGCCGGCAAAGGCAAACCGTGCCGCGCGAGGTTGTGAGCCGATTGTGTCAGCCACGCCATGAAAATAACAAAATCATAGGTTTATATCGAAATAATCAGAAATATTCATTGATTTCCCACCGCAGCCTCCCCGGGCTAGTTTGCACCGCAATAAGGTGCCTGTCGCAGGTGCCCGGGTTCAACACAAGGCTTTCTCCGCATGATGTCCACCGCCATTCCGTTCAGCCGACCCCTCATCGCCGGGCAGGACAGCCTCGTGAAGCGGCGCGGCCTCGGCGCGGCCATCGCCTGCCGTGGCGTCGGCCTGCATGGCGGGCAGGAGACGAATCTGCGCCTTGTCCCTGCCGAACCCGGTACCGGCATCCGCTTCCGCCGCACCGATCTCGACATCATCATCCCCGCCCGTCACGACCTCGTGGCGGATACGAGGCTCTGCACCGTCCTCGCCGATCCGCGCCGGCCCGAGGCGCGGATCGGCACGGTCGAACACATCATGGCGGCGCTCGCCGGCCTCGGCATCGATGATGCGCTGATCGAGGTCGATGGCCCGGAAATCCCGATCCTCGACGGTTCCGCTGCCGAATTCGTGTTCCTCATCCGCTGCGCCGGCATCGTTGAAACCGCGGCCCCGCGCGATATCATCGAGATCCGCCGCCCCGTCCGGGTGAGCGATGGCGCCGCCTCCGCCGAGCTGCGCCCCGCAGCTTCGGGTGAATACGGCTTCACCGCGGCCTTGCAGATCGACTTTCCCGCCGGCGCGATCGGCCGCCAGGCGCTGTCGCTCGAAATCACCCCGGACAGCTTCGCGAGTGAACTGTCCCGTGCGCGTACCTTTACCATGAAACAGGATATCGACCGTCTGCGCGAGGCCGGCCTTGCCTTGGGCGGCACCCTTGGCAATGCCGTGGTGGTCGATGGTGACAGCATCCTCAATCCCGAGGGGCTGCGCAGCCCGGACGAGTTTGTCCGCCACAAGCTGCTCGACGTGGTGGGCGATCTGGCGCTGGCTGGCGCCGCGCTTCGCGGTCGCTTTGTCGGTGCGCGGACCGGCCACCGGCTCAACAACCTGCTGCTGCGCAGCCTGTTCGCCGACGCCGCAAATTACCGCCGTGTTAGCACCGCCGCGCCGGATCTCGCCGCCGTCGCCTGAGCTGCCCAGCAGCTCAGCGGCGAGCCTGTCTTGTCGCCGCAATGCGGCGCTTATCTCGTCGCCGCCGTAAGCTTTCCGTTCTGCAGCCGGTAGATCCTGTCGAGCCTCTCCACACCGGTCAGCCGGTGGGTGATCATCAGCACCGTCCGCCCCTCCAGCGTGTTGTTCAGCGTCGCGAGGAAGGCGCGCTCGGTCTCGAGGTCGAGACCCGAGCACGGTTCGTCGAGAATCAGGATCGGCGCTGTGCTCAGCAGCACCCGCGCCAGTGCAAGGCGTCGCCCCTGGCCGCCGGAAAACTGCGAACCCTGTTCGCCGACCCAGGTGTCCAGCCCGTCCGGCAGCGTACGCACGACATCGGCGATCCGCGCCGCCTCCAGCGCTGCCCAGAGTGCCTCGTCATCGGCATCGTCGCGCCCGATCAGCAGGTTGTTGCGGATCGTGTCGGCAAACAGATGCGTCGCCTGCGACAGCCAGGCAATCCGCGCGCGCACATCGTCGGCCCGCAGCGTGTCGATATCCGTCCCACCGAGCCGGATCCGGCCCCGCTCGGGTGCCGCGAGCTTCAGCGCCAGTGCGGCGAGCGTCGACTTTCCCGCCCCTGACGGCCCGAGCACCGCCACCCGCGCTCCGGCGGGCACGTCGAGCGACAGATCCTCGAACACCGCCTGGCCTTCCGGCGTCCAGCGGAACCCGACATGCTCGAAGGCGAGGGCGTGGCCGGTCGGCATCGGCGCCGGGCGCTCGGGGTCGCGCACCGGCGGCGCGGCCTCGGCCGCCTCGAGAACCCGCGTCGCCGCCGCCGAGGCCCGACCCGCGATCACGCCCGCACGCGGCATCCCGCCAACCGCCTCGAACGCGGCAACGACAACGAACACCGCCACCACCACGGCCAGCGGATGCGCGCCATGGATCAGCAAAACCGCGAGCAGCGCGCCCTGGGTGGCGAGGAAGGCGAGGCCCTGCAATGCCGCCCCTCGCGCGGCGAGGTCGCGCTCGGCGCGGAACAGCCGGGATTCCTGCCACTGCATTCCGGCGAGCATCCGCCCCTCGGCTTCGTAAACCTTGATTTCCCGCAGCCCCGTCAGCGTGTCGAGCACGGCGACGCGCAAGGCGCCGCCGGCCTCGGTCTCGTCCGCCGCGGCCGCGCGCGCCGCGATCATCGCCCGCCACGGCATCACAAACGCGACGATGGCGAACAGCGCCAGCACAAGCACAGCGGCCGCCGTATCGTCCTGGCCGACCACGACCAGCAGTGCCGGCACCAGCATCACGGCGCCGAGCAGCGGGATCAGCAGGCGCAGCAGCACCCCGTCCAGCGCCTCGATATCGTTGACCAGCCGGGCCAGCACATCGCCCGAGCGCCGGAACCCAAGCCCGCCGGCGGCACTTCGCGCGAGCCCGCGATAGAACCACAGACGCAACGCGCCGAGCGCACGGAACGTCGCGTCATGCGTCGTCAGCCGCTCCAAGTAGCGCAGCACCACGCGCGCGACGCCGGTCACCTCCAGCGCCACCGGCACGGCAATCGCAAGGCCGATCGCCGAGGCCGCGATATAGTGTCCGGCGCCGGCCATCAGGGCTATGCCCGAGGCCAGCGAGGCCAGCGCCACCAGCGCACCGAAGGCGATCGCCGGTGCCTGCCGCCGCCAGATCAGGATCACCCGCAGCAGCGGTACGAGGACAGCCTCCCTCATTATGCCACCCCTTCGAGCCGAGCCGCCAGCGCGGCGCCGAGATCGAGCTTGCGGCCGCTGAATTCATGGGCGAAGGCGGAGTGGCTCGCAAGCACCACGGTCCGCCCGATCGCCAGCCGCCTGAGGCTGTCCACCACCTCGCGCTCGGTCGCCGGGTCGAGCTGTGCGGTCGGCTCGTCGAGCAGCAGCAGGCTGGCATTCTTGAGAAAGGCGCGGGCAATCGCGATCCGCTGCGCCTGGCCGCCCGACAGCCCATAGCCGCCATCGCCGATGCGTGTCGCCAGCCCCTCGGGCAGAAGGTCGGCGAACTCGCTCACCCGCGCGAGTCGCGCCGCTTCGAGCAGATCGGCCTCGCTCGCTTCCGGCCGTCCCATGCGGATATTCTCCTCGATCGTCCCGGCGAACAGCACCGGCCGCTGGCTGATTAGCGCCGTCATGCGGGCGAGGGCGGCCGGCACGATCGTTTCGATCGGCGCGCCATTCAGTGTGATCCGCCCCGATTGCGGCCTGATATAGCCGAGCAGCAGCTCGATGATGGTGGATTTTCCGGCCCCCGACGGCCCGACCAGCATCATCATCTCGCCGGCCGGCAACTGGAAGCTGAGATCCTGCAACACCGGGCCGCGCGCCTCGCTCCAGGCGAAGCTGACCTGCTCGAAGCCGATCGTGATGCCCCGCGTCGTTACCGTGCGCACGGCATCCGGCGCTACCGCCACCGTCTCCGGCGTGGGCAGGTCGACCAGGTCTTCCGCCGCGGTCTGCGCGGTCATCCGGTCCTGATACACCGCCGAGAACGCACGCAGCGGCGCAAAGAATTCCGGCACCAGCAACACGCAGAACAGCGCGGTCGGCGCCAGCGCCGCCTGGCCGGCGAGCAGCGGTCCGGCGAAGCGGATGGCGATCCCCACCAGCGCCGCCGCAGCCAGCAGGTCCAGCGCCGTGGCGTTGAGGAAGGCGATGCGCAGGATGCGCATGGTGCGGTGGCGCAACTCGTCGGCGGCGCGGCCGAGCGAGGCCGCCTCGGCTTCCGCGCGCCCGGCCAGCACGATGGTGGCGATCCCGCGCACGCGATCGAGAAAGCGGGTCTGCAACCGTGCCATCGCGGTGAACTGGCGCCGCGCCGCAACACCTGTGCCGATCCCGGTCATCGCCATGAATACCGGCACCAGAATGCCGGTCGCGGCGAGGATGAGCCCGCTGCGCCAGTCCGCGGTCGCGGCGGCGAGCGCCACCAGCGCCGGCCCAATCGCGGCGAGCCGGGCCGCCGGAATCCAGCGCCCGTGCAGCCCGTTCATCGCCTCGACGCGGTCGACCACGATGATTGACAGCTCCGCCGAATGCCGCCCGCGCAGTAGCCCCGGCCCGGCACTCATGAGCCGGCCCAGCGTGTCGCTGCGCAGCCGCCGGCGGGCGGCGATGCCGAGCCGGCTCGCCTCGTGTTCCTGGCCGACGATCAGCCCCGCCCGCAGCAGGGCGGCGGTGATGAAGCCGAGCCCGAGCAGCGCGGTGGGCAGACGCCCCGGGGCGATCGCCGCAGCGAGCAACCCGGCCGCACAGGCGATCTGCCCGATCGCGATGATGGTGGAGGCGATGCCGAGCCCGATGGCGAGCCGGGCGCGCCGTCCTCCAAGCCTGATTTCCTGACCGATCCACTGTTTCGCGGGAGACGATTGGCGTACCATGACCGCTACATATAGTTACTCTACCGATTTCCAAAGTCCGCATCTGCTCTCGCAGCACGCCGCTCGCGCATAGTTTATGGTTTCACGAATGTGTAACCGTCCCCGACGCCGGCGGAGCTGCCTTCCGCCGCCGGGCATGGACGCAGCGGCCGGATTCCCCCAAAACCCTCGCCACAAGCCGGTTTTCACGGAGACACATCATGCAGATCGTCCGTCATCTCCACGACCTGCGCGCCGCCCGCGCGGCGCTGGCAGGAGGCGGCCGCGCCCGGCTCGCGCTGGTGCCGACGATGGGCGCGCTGCACGAGGGCCATCTCTCGCTCGTGCGCGCCGCGCGCGCGGCCGGCCACGTCGTTGCCGCCTCGATCTTCGTCAACCCAACCCAGTTCGGCCCGAACGAGGATTTCACCCGCTACCCGCGCGACCCCGCGCGCGACTGCGCGCTCCTCGCCGAAGCCGGCTGCGCGCTCGCCTGGCTGCCCGAGGTGGCGACAATGTATCCGCCCGGCGATGCCACCATGATCGACGTCGCCGGGCTGTCCACCGTGCTGGAGGGTGCGGTCCGGCCCGGCCATTACCGGGGTGTTGCGACGGTGGTGGCCAAGCTGCTCGGGCAGGTCGGGCCGGACGCCGCCTATTTCGGCGAGAAGGACTGGCAGCAGGTGCAGGTCATCCGCCGCGTCGTGAACGACCTGTTCCTGCCGGTGGAGATCGTCGTCGGACCGACCCTGCGCGAGGCGGACGGTCTCGCAATGTCCTCGCGCAACCGCTATCTCGACGCCGCTGAGCGTGCCCGCGCGCCGCTGCTCCATCGTGTCCTGCTGCGCGCGCGCGACGAACTGCGCGCAGGCGCCCCGGTCGGCGCGACCCTTGCCGCGAGCCGGCAGACGCTTGCCGCCGGCGGCTTCGTCCTCGACTATCTCGAACTCGTCGACGAGGCGAGCCTCGTACCGCTCGCAACACTCGACTCCGGCGCTCGCCTGCTTGCCGCCGCCCGTCTCGGCACGACCCGCCTGCTCGACACGATCGGTGTCTGAAATGCGCGGAAAACTGCGTAAGATCGCATTTATTGTGTCACGTTAAGGTATATTTTACTCATCCTGCCTCATCATCACGCTGAATGGGACGCGTCGATGGAGTAGGGTCTTTTGAGTGTATCGCAGTCACCGGACTTTCGGCCGACACTTGCCACTGCGCCGGTTCGGTCGGGCGTTTCGGAGTCCGGTTCGGCTGAAACGGAGCGCCGCGAGCGCGCTTCGCTCCGCCGTCT
This sequence comes from Acidiphilium sp. 20-67-58, assembly GCF_002255515.1. Classification (NCBI taxonomy): domain Bacteria; kingdom Pseudomonadati; phylum Pseudomonadota; class Alphaproteobacteria; order Acetobacterales; family Acidocellaceae; genus Acidiphilium; species Acidiphilium sp. 20-67-58. The sequence goes on from NZ_NCAS01000008.1 coordinate 67,273, forward strand.
CGAAGCTGGCGAGCAGCGCAAGCGGGCGGCCCGCCTCGCCGATGCCCTGAGGCAGGATAGTTTCGTCCGCCGTTACGTGCCGCGACTTTGCCTCGCCCCCGCCGCCGAGCGGTTCGTTGGCGCCGATCTCTGGCTCGGGCTGCCGAACCGCCGCCGCGGCCTGATGCCGGTCGCTCCGCTGCTGCGCGGGATCGACCGATCGATGCTGCGTCACGATATCTTGTCCTATACGCTGCGTGCCGTCGCCACCGAACTCGCCGCTGGGCCGCCGCGCTGGCATGTCGGCGTCCCGCTTCCCGGTGCCACCCTCGGAGATGGATACACCGCCAGCCTCGTGCGCCAGGCCTTCGAGCCGCTCGGCGTCGACCTCCAGCGGCTCGATATCCTGATCGACGAAGCCGATCTCGTGATCGGCGGCGAGCATCTGCAGCAGCAGATCGCCAGCCTGCGCGATGCTGGAATCGGTGTCATCCTCGAAGGCTTCGGCCATGATTTCGGCGGCCTGGCTCTGTTGTCGCGCCTGCCGTTCAGCGGGCTCAAATTCGACCGGCGGCTGGTCCGCGCCCTCGTGGCGGATCCGGCCGGGCCGGACGTCGTGCTGATCCGTGCCGCGATCGACATCGCCCGCCGGTTCGACGTAACCGTCCTGCTCGACGGAGTGGAAACCGAGACCGAATTGCAGAAAGCTCGTGAGCTTGGAGTAGCCGAGGTACAGGGCCCCTGGATCGGGCCCGCCATGGCAGCCGAGATGCTGCGCGCGCGGTTGCCGGCCGACAGCTGATCTGCCCTGCGCGCTTCGGACCGCGCGAAGTCCGCGCCACCCGGACGCTTGCCGGAACGCCCGATCCGCGCCAGACATGGTCGCATGACTCGTGCTCCGCATCCCGCCAGTCCCGACGAAGCCGGCCGTGCGATCCGCGGCGCCCTGGCCGCCTGCCGGCCCGGCGCCACGATCTGCCCGACCGATGCCGCCCGCCAGCTTGCCACCGCCCGTGGCGAAACCGCGCCCGAGGCCTGGCGCCATCACCTCCCCGCCATCCGCCGCACCGCGGTCGATCTTGCCCGCGAGGGCAGCATCGTGATCCTGCGCAAGGGCAAGGCGATCGCCCCCGATGCCGTGCGGGGCGTCATTCGCCTCGGCCTGCCCGCCCTTCCTTCCGGAGAGTCCGCCTGATGGCCGTTGGATTGTTGCCCCTGCTGCTCAGCCTCGTGTTCCCCGCGTGCGGCGCCGCCGGAGCCGCAGGCATCACCCCGCCGGGGCCGATCGATTTCGCGCATTTTGTCCTCCCGGCCTCGCCCAACAAGGCGCTGGCGGCCCCCGCCGGCTTCACCCCGAAACCCACTTTCGACACGCCGCGCTACGCCCTGCCGCCCGCAGCACTCTATGCGCTCGTCGCCCGGGTTGCGGCGGCCGAGCCGCGAACCTATCCGCTCGCGGCCGATCCTGCCCGGATGCAGCAATCCTGGGTCGCGCGCACGCCGGTCGCGAACTTCCCCGATGTGGTGACCGCCGCGATCCGCCCCGATCCGGCCGGCGGCAGCGACCTGATCCTCTATTCTCACTCGGTCTATGGCTATTCGGATTTCGGCGCCAACGCCGCCCGGCTGCGCCGCTGGCTCGACGCGATCTCCCGCGCAGCGGAGCCGCGTTCATGAGGTTCCTGCGCACGGTGATCGCCGCCCTGGCCGATGCCTGGCGCCTCGCCCGGCCTTATTTCGCCTCTAAGGAGCGTTGGCCGGCGCTGGCCCTGCTCGCCACCATCATCGCCCTCAACCTTGTCTCGGTCTATCTCAACGTCCTCTATTCCTACTGGTACAAGATTTTTTACAACGCGCTCCAGGCAAAGGACGCGGCCGGTTTCTGGCAGTCGATCTTCACCTACCGGATGATCAAGGGCTATCCGTGGTTTGTTCCCGGCTTCACCGAGATCGCCACGCTGAACATCCTTGTCGGCGTGTACGCCTTCTATCTCCAGCAGATGCTGGAAATCCGCTGGCGCCGCTGGATCACCGAGAATTTCGTGGCCGACTGGCTGACCAACCGCGCGCATTATCAGCTCAGCCTGAAGGCCGAGGCCGGCAGCCCGCTCGACAACCCGGACCAGCGCATCGCCGACGACCTGCGCAGCTTCGTCTCCAACAATCTCTCCCTCGGCATCAGCTTCATCTCCAACATCGTGAACCTGTTCAGCTTCATCTTCGTGCTGTGGTTCCTGGTGCCGCCGCTGCACCTGCTCGGCCTCGTCATCCCCGGCTACCTGGTCTGGATCGCGATCGTCTATTCGCTGATCGGTACCTACCTGACCCATGTGATCGGTTGGAAACTGATCCCGCTGAGCTTCCAGCAGCAGCAGGTCGATGCCGATTTCCGCTTCAACCTCATCCGTGTGCGCGAGAACACCGAGCAGATCGCGCTCTATGGTGGCGAGGCCGAGGAGGGGGTCGGCCTGAAGCAGCGCTTCCATGCGATCTACCTGAACTGGTGGAAGATCATGAAGCGCACCAAGGCGCTGAACTTCTTCACCATCGGCTTCAGCCAGGTCGCGATCATCTTCCCGATCCTGATCGCCGCTCCCGGCTATTTCTCCGGCCTTTTCACCCTTGGCCTGCTGCTGCAGATCAATAACATCTTCGGTAACGTGCAGGGCTCGTTCTCCTGGTTCGTCTCTGCCTATCCGCAGTTGGTCGGCTGGCGCGCCACCGTGCAGCGTCTCGACGGGTTCGAGCGCGCGGTGAAACAGGCGCACGCGCACCGGCCCGACCATGTCGCCATGGCTGCGGATTCGGCACTGCATGCCGAGGATCTCACCGTCTCGCTGCCCGACGGGCGGCATCTTTTCGACGGCGCCAGCCTCGCCATCGAGCGCGGCGAGCCGGTGGTGATCACCGGCCCCTCCGGCACCGGAAAATCCACGCTCTTTCGCGCCCTCGCCGGGATCTGGCCGTTCGGCCGCGGCCGCGTCGCCCGGCCGTCCGGCACGGCGATGTTCCTGCCCCAGAAACCCTATTTCCCACTCGGCTCGCTCAAGCGCGCGGTTGCCTATCCGCAGCAGGAATACGAGGTGGACGACGAAACCGTGCGCGCCGCACTCGCCGAGGTCGGGCTCGGCGGCCTTGGCCTGCGCCTCGAGCATGTCGACAACTGGGCGCTGCGCCTGTCGGGCGGCGAGCAACAGCGCCTCGCCCTCGCGCGCGTACTGGTCGCGCGGCCGGACTGGCTGTTCCTCGACGAGGCGCTCTCAGCGCTCGACGAGGAATCGGCCGCCAGCCTCTTTGCCCTGCTGCGTGCCCGCCTGCCGGCGATGCAGATCGTCTCGATCGCCCATCACGAAAGCCTGATCCGCCTGCATCCGCGGCGCTTGCGCGTCAGCCGGGGCGAAGGCGGCCATGCCCGCGTCGACGCTGCCGAGACCGCCTAGAGCATCATGCGATCAGATGACGCCATCTGATCGGATGATGCTCTAACCTGAAAGACCCGCCATGATCAGCACCGCCGGATCGCCACGTTCCATCGCCCTGTTCGGCCATCGCGGCGCCCGCGGCCTCCGGCCCGAGAACACGATCGAGGGGTTCGCCGCGATCGCCGCGCTCGGCCTGACCGGAGCCGAATTCGATGTCGGCCTGACCGCCGACGATGTCGCAGTGGTCCACCACGATGCGCGTCTCAACCCCGATATCGCGCGCGATCCGTCCGGCGCCTGGCTCGCACTCGAAGTCGCCCCGCTGCTCCGCGAACGCCGCTTCGCCGAGCTTGCCACCTTCGATGTCGGCCGGCTGCGCCCGGGAACGGCGTATGAAGCGCGTTATCCCGTGCAGGCGCCGGCGGATGGCGCGCGGATCCCCACGCTCGATGCCGTGATCGAGGCGCTGCCGGGACGCGACCTTCTGGTCGAGATCAAGACCTTCCCCGACCATCCCGACCTCACTGCCCCTCCCGCCCGCATGGCCGCCGCGATGATCGACGCGCTTCGCCGCCACGGCGCAATCGACCGCGCGCTGCTTTTCGCCTTCGACTGGCGTGTGCTGCGGGAAGCGGCCGCCATCGAGCCGGGCCTGCGCCGCTGCTGCCTCACCGCTCCGGATACGCTGGAGGCGGCATCCCTCTGGCTTGACGGCACCGACCTAGAAGCATTCGGCGGCCATCTCCCGCGCGCGGTTGCCGCCACGGGTGCTGTGTGCTGGGCGCCGTTTCATGGAACGCTCCAGCAGGACGAGGTCCGCGAGGCCCACGCGCTCGGCCTTCTCGTGTTGCCCTGGACCGTCAACACCGCCGATGCGTTTGACCGGATGATTGGCCTTGGCGTCGATGGCATGATCTCCGATCGCCCCGATCTTGCCCGCAATGCCATTCTGCGCGCCGGGTCGCAGGTCGCCGCACCCGGTTTCGTTGCCGCCGCACGAAGCTGAATCCCAGTAATTTGCCCGCCGCGCGGCGTGGAAGAGAAACCGCCGCAGCCCTGGCGCCTGCCAGCCCGCCTCATCAAGCAATATGTCCACGGGAGCGAACAATTCGTGCGGATGCGCGATGCTGCCGGCGGTGAACTCACGGAAATGCTTGGGTTTCAGCGCGTAAAGAACCCGGATGTCGCGCACTGGCAGGGCAATCGGCGTTTCTGGCGCTGCGTCGAACAGGCCGATCCGTTGCCATCGCTGTGTCGGATCCTGCGCGCAGACCGGCCGGCGCATCCACCCGGCGGGGCAGGAGACCAGCAGCGAATGCAGGCTTGGCGCATAGCGCGACCGCTTGTCGAGCAGGTTCTGCAAGCTGCCGCAAATCTCGATTGCGAACAGATCGACGAACCGGTCGGCGTTGCTGCCGCCAAACCACAGCCAGAGACCGTCCGGAAAGGTTCGCATCCGCGATGCGCCGGGAATTTTCAGGGCAGGGGCCTCGCTTTCCTGCACCGGCCCGGGCCGCGCCCGCAGCCAAACGCCGCGCTCGTCCGTATCTGCAGGTTCGAGCCCCGGCGGGGTCTGTGGCCATGCCCTGATCCGGTCGCGCAGGTAACTGTCCATGCTCTGAAACTGCGTCATTTTTCATCCAAATCATCATGTTAAGATACAAAATACTACCTAAGATAGTAATACTCATCATGTCTTAGGATTCAAGCCGAATCGTCATCGCCGCTGAAACTTTGTTGATGGCAATTTGATCGCCGCCGCGTTGTTGCGGCTTCGTTATGTGTGTAACTGCGGTCTTGATGCTGACTGCGGCGCTGAGTGTGGCGCCGGCTGTGGCGATGATCCTGCCGATAGGTTAATATGATCGTATGAATGACCTGACCGAGACCGACTTGCGCCGCAGCGCGGCCTCGTCGTCAGCGCCTGCTGTCGCCTCGCGCCGCAGCCGGCGTCCTTTCATTATATTGGCGCTTCTGCTCATCGGTCTCGCTGCGGCGGGCTTTGCCTATTGGCGGAGCACCCGCGATTTCGCATCCACCTCGGATGCGGAGATCGATAGCGCGATCCACACGATTTCTGCCCGCATCCAGGGCAAGGTCGTGGCGGTTCCGGTCAGGACCAACCAGCACGTCGTCCGCGGGCAGGTGCTTGTCCGTCTCGACCCGCGGGCGCAGCGCGTGGCGCTCGATCATGCCGAGGCCGGAGAGGCGGAGGCAAAGGCGAATCTTGCCGCACGGCAGGCCGATCTGGCGGTTGCCCGCGCCAATGTCGAGGTTGCCGACGCGACACTGTTTCGCGCTCGCCGGGACGAGGCGCGCTACGCCAGGATCGACCCTCGTGCGATCACGCCGACGACGCGCGATTCCGTTGCCGCCACGCTGCGTGGTGCCGTCGCCCGCGCCGATGCGGCCCGCCAGCAGGTTGGTGCCGCCGCCGCCGCGGTCGCTGCCGCGCAAGCCGCGCTCAAGGCTGCCGCAGTGGATGTCGCCGATGCCCGGCTCAAACTTGGCTATACCGAAATCCGGGCCCCGGTTTCCGGTTGGGTTGCGCAGAAAAGCGTGCGCGCCGGCAACGTGGTGGCGCCCGGCGCCGGGCTGATGGCGATCGTTGGCGACCGTCTGTGGGTGACCGCCAATTTCAAGGAGACTGCGCTCGGGCGGATCCATCCTGGCCAGACGGTGCGGGTCTATGTGGATGCCGTTCCCGGAATCGCGTTTCAGGGCAAGGTCGCCAGTATCCAGCACGGCACTGGCAGCGTTTTCTCGCTGCTCCCGGCGGAGAACGCCACCGGCAACTACGTGAAGGTAGTCCAGCGCGTTCCCGTGCGCATCAATTTCGACGACAAACGTATCCGAAACCACCTGCTCGCGCCTGGCATGTCCGTCGAGCCGTATATCCGCATCCGGGGCCAATGAGCCTGCTTTACGCCACGCGGCCCAACACGCCGCGTTCGGCCGCCGGCATCTACAATCCCTGGCTGATCGTCGCGATGGTGGCGCTCGCGCCGTTCATGGAGGTGCTCGACACCACCATTGCCAATGTCGCACTCACCCATATCGCCGGCTCACTGGCCGTCAGCCCTGACGAAAGCACCTGGGTACTGACCTCATATCTCGTTTCGAACAGCATCATCCTGCCGATCACCGGCTGGCTGCAGGAGGTGGTCGGTCGCAAGCGGCTGTTCCTGATCTGTGTCGCCCTCTTCACCGCAAGCTCGGTGCTGTGCGCGCTCTCCACCTCGCTGTCCATGCTGATCATCTCCCGGGTGTTGCAGGGCATCGGCGGCGGCGGCCTGCAACCCGTCACCCAGTCGATGTATGCCGACAGTTTTCCTGCTTCGCAGCGGGCCCAGGTCTTCGCGGTATTCGGCGTCGTGATCATCGTCGCTCCGGCCACCGGGCCGATCCTCGGCGGCTGGCTGACCGACCATCTGTCCTGGCACTGGGTGTTCCTGATCAACCTGCCGATCGGCCTCATTGCCTTTGCCCTGATCGCGATCTTCGTCGACGAGCCCGAGCTTCTGGTCCGCGAGCGCGCCGCCCGCCTCGCCGGCGGCCTGCGGTTCGACTGGTTCGGCCTCCTGCTCGTCGCCGTCGGGTTCGGCGCGCTGCAGATCTTCCTCGACAAGTTCTCGATCGATGACGGGTTCGGTAGCGTTTTCATCCGCTTCCTCTTCGTTCTCTGGTCGGTCTCGCTCGTCACTCTCGTCGTATGGGAATGGAACCATCCGGCGCCGGTAGTGAATGTCCGCCTCTTTGCCTACCGCAACTTCGCGATCTGCTGCCTCGTGATGTTCGTCATCGGTTTCATCCTGCTCAGCACGACGCAGTTGCTGCCCCAGCTCACCCAGACGCTGATGGGATACTCCTCGGAAACCGCCGGCTTCGCGCTCGCCCTCGGCGGGCTCGCCACGATCGGGCTGATGCCCGTCGCTGGCATCGTCACCGGCCGGATCATCCCCGCGCGCGTGCTGCTGGTCGGCGGCCTGCTCGAAACCGGTATTGCGCTGGTCTTCCAGTCCCACCTCGCGCCCACCGCCTCGTTCTTCACCATCTCGATCGACCGGGTGCTGCAGGTAATCGCGCTGCCCTTCCTGTTCATCCCGATCTCGGCGCTCTCCTATGTCGGCCTGCCGCCCGCCCGCAACGGCGATGCCTCGGCGATCATCAACCAGGTGCGCAATATCGGCGGCAGCATCGGCATCTCCTTTGTCACCTCGATGCTCGCGTGGCGCACCCAGTTCCATCATTCAAGGCTTGCCGAGTCCGTTACTCCGTATGTCAGCCTGCACGGAAGGACCCTTTCGCAGGTCGCCGCGGCGGTGCAACATCAGGCAGCGTTCATGAGCTATCTTGATTTGTTCCATATTCTGGGTCTGATGGCCCTGCTGGTCTGGCCGGTCGTGCTGCTGCTCGGTACCCCGTCAGCCCGTGCCGCCGAAGGAGTGGTTTATGAAATCTGACGTTTTTGCCGCCCGCCTGCGCCGGGGCGCCCTCATGGGCCCGGCGCTGCTTGCTGCCCTCGCACTTGGCGGCTGCGAACTCGGGCCCAATTTCCACCCGCCGCGGACCAGCGCGGCTTCATCCTTCTTCTCTCATCGCCCGGCACTGACCTCTCCCGAGACGGTCAGCCAGGGCAAGGTCGATCTCGCCTGGTGGCAGAGCTTCGACGATCCGGCCCTCACCAGCCTCGAGCAGCAGGCCATCGCCCGCAATCTCGACGTCAAGGCCGCCACCCAGCGCCTCGCCGAAGCCGAGGCCCAGGCGCAGATCGAGGGTGCCGCGCTCTATCCCAACCTCAATTTCGCCGGCTCCTACACGCGCGAGAAGCCGAGCAACAAGGGCGTGTTCACCGCACTCAGCGGCGGCGGATCGACCTCGACCAGCACCAATGCCGGCTCCACCGCCAGCGGCGCCTCGACATCGATCGGCGGCGGCGGCCTTCCCGGCGCGCAGCTCAAACCGTTCGATCTCTTCCAGTACGGGTTTTCCTCGGTCTTCGATTTCGATCTCTGGGGCAAGAACCGCCGTGCGGTCGAGGCCTCGCTCGCCGCTGTGCAGGCCTCGCGCGATGCCCGCCGCGCCGTCCTGCTCAACACCGAGGCGGAGGTGGCGCATGACTATGTCAACCTGCGCGCCGAGCAGGCGGTCCTTGCCATCACCCGGCGCAATCTCGCCAGCGCCGGCAACATCGCCGGGCTGATCCGCCAGCGCCAGCAGGCCGGCCTCGCCAACGCGCTCGATGTCGCCGATGCCGAGGCGCAGACCGCGTCGATCCGCGCTCAGATCCCCGCCCTGCAAACCTCGATCGCGGCGGACATCAACCAGCTCAGCCTCCTGCTTGGCGAGGGGCCGGAAGCCCTCCGCGCCCGGCTGATCACCGCGAAGCCGATCCCGCCGGTCCCCCCGGTGGTGCCGATCGGCCTGCCCTCGCAACTGCTCAAGCGCCGCCCCGACATTCGCGAGGCCACCGCCCGCCTGCATGAAGCCACCGCCGAGATCGGTGTCGCGAAGGCGAGCTTCTTCCCCGACATCTCGCTGGCGGGCTCGGTATCGCTCCAGGCGCTGCAATTTTCCAACCTGAACCAGCTTTCCGCCGTCACCTACGCGATCGGGCCGCAGATCACCATGCCGCTGTTCGAGGGTGGGCGCCTGCGCGGCGAGTTGCACCTGCGCAAGGCGCAGCAGCGCGAGGCCGCGGTGAACTACGCAAAAACCGTCCTCACCGCCTTCCACCAGGTCGACAACGCGCTGACCGCCTATGACGGCGAACAGAAAACCCAGGCAGCGCTGCAGACCGACGTCACCCAGACCCGCCGGGCGTTGTCACTCGCCCAGGAACGCTATCGCGAAGGCCTGGTCGACTATCTCCAGGTTCTCACCGCGCAGCAATCTGTGCTGGCCGCCGAACAGGCGCAGGCGCAAAGCCAGGCCAAGATTTCGGCCGATCTCGTCACGCTCTACCAGGCGCTTGGCGGCGGTTGGGAACATAACGAGCCGCCCGCCGCCGGCTGAGACGACTCAGGCGGCCTTGCTCAGGCCGCCGCGCAGCTCGCGCACGATCTCGTAGCTGCGCCGCCGCAACGCGTGGTCGTGGATCTGGCAGGCGATCATCAGCTCGTCGGGGCGGAATTCCGCCATGAAGCCGGCGAGCCCTGCTGCGACCCGCGCAGGGCCTCCGACCATCGCATAGGCCAGCGCATGCTCCACCCCGGCGCGCTCGCGCTCGCTCCAGACCCCGTCGAGCGGGGCGGGGCGCGGCAGCAGCCCGGGCTGGCTGCGCCGCAGATTGACGAAGGCGCGCTGCTGCGAGGTGAACAGGAACGCTGCCTCCGCGTCATCCGGTGCGGCGCACACGGTTAAGCAGACCATCGCATGCGGCTTGGGCAGTTGTGCCGAAGGCTGGAATCGGCTGCGATAGCGCATCAGCGCCGTCCCCAGCAGGTCGGGCGCGAAATGCGCGGCAAAGGCGAAAGGCAGGCCGAGAGCTGCGGCGAGATCGGCCGAGAACGTGCTCGATCCGAGTAGCCAGACCGGCACGCCGAGCCCCGCGCCGGGCACCGCGCGCACCGCCTGCGCCGGCTCCGCCGGCTGGAAATAGGATTGCAGCTCGATCACATCCTCGATGAAGCGCGCCTCGGTCCCCTCCATGTTCCGCCGCAGCGCGTGGGCGGTGCGCGGATCGGTGCCGGGCGCGCGGCCGAGTCCGAGATCGATCCGCCCCGGATGCAGCGCGGCCAGCGTGCCGAATTGCTCGGCGATGACCAACGGCGCGTGGTTGGGCAGCATCACCCCGCCTGAACCGACGCGAATCCGCGTCGTCGCCTGCGCCACATGCGCGATCACCACCGATGTGGCGGCACTCGCGATTCCGGGCATGTTGTGGTGTTCGGCCAGCCAGTAGCGGTTGAAGCCGAGGGCTTCGGCGTGGCGGGCGAGGTCGATGCTGTTGCGGAGTGCGTCGCCCGGTGTCGCGCCATCCGGCACGGGGGCGAGATCGAGAACCGAGAACGGGATGCTTTCCATCATTCCCATATAGGGAAGGCAGCCCGTCCTTCAGTCAATAATGCTGCCTGGTGTTCGGCCCTGCAATCCGGGGATGGATCGCAGGGCCCCACCATCATGCGGCCTGGCGCTTCGCCATCGCCGCCTGCAGGTTCTCGTCGAGCTTGGCGAGGAAGTCCTGCGTGGTCATCCAGGGCTGCTCCTTCGAGATCAGCAGCGCGAGGTCCTTGGTCATGCACCCGCTTTCCACCGTCTCGACGCAGACGCGCTCCAGCGTCTCGGCGAATTCGGTTACCTCGGGGGTCTCGTCGAACTTGCCGCGATAGGCGAGGCCGCGGGTCCAGGCGAAGATCGAGGCGATCGGGTTGGTCGAGGTCGGGCGGCCCTTCTGGTGCTCGCGATAGTGGCGGGTCACGGTGCCGTGCGCTGCCTCGCTCTCCACCGTCTTGCCATCCGGGCTCATCAGCACCGAGGTCATCAGCCCGAGGCTGCCGAAGCCCTGCGCGACGATGTCGCTCTCCACATCGCCGTCATAATTCTTGCAGGCCCAGATATAGCCGCCGTTCCACTTCAGCGCCGAGGCGACCATGTCGTCGATCAGCCGGTGCTCGTAGGTCAGGCCGCGCTTGTCGAACTCAGCCTTGAACTCGGCATCGAAGATATCCTGGAACACGTCCTTGAACATGCCGTCATAGGCCTTGAGGATGGTGTTCTTGGTCGAGAGATAGACCGGATAGTTCCGCGCCAGCCCGTAATTGAAGCTCGCCCGGGCGAAGCCCTCGATCGAGGCCTTGGTGTTATGGATGCCGAGCGCGACGCCGGGGCCCTTGAAGTCGTGCACGTCAAGGATCAGCGGCTTGCTGCCATCGGCCGGGATATAGGAGAGCTGCACCTTGCCCGGGCCGGGGATCTTGGTTTCGGCGGCGCGGTAGATGTCGCCATAGGCATGGCGGCCGATCACGATCGGCTGCGACCAGTGCGGCACCAGGCGCGGCACGTTGGCGCAGATGATCGGCTCGCGGAAGATCGTGCCGTCGAGGATGTTGCGGATCGTCCCGTTCGGGCTGCGCCACATCTGCTTGAGGTTGAATTCCTTGACCCGCGCCTCGTCCGGCGTGATCGTGGCGCACTTGACCGCGACGCCGTATTCCCGTGTCGCCAGCGCCGAATCGACGGTCACCTTGTCGTCGGTGGCATCGCGGTTCTCGATCCCGAGATCGAAATATTTCAGGTCGATGTCGAGATAGGGCAGGATCAGCTTGTCCTTGATGAACCCCCAGATGATCCGGGTCATCTCGTCGCCGTCCATCTCCACGATCGGGTTCTTAACCTTGATCTTGGCCATTCCGAAGCTCCTTGCGGCAGTTTGCGACGGTCTAGCCATGCGCCCCGCCCGCCGCAAGACGGTGGACGGCAGGGCAGGGGTGTTCTAGGACGGCGGCCAGACTTGGAGGATCGACATGACGTCTGGCCTGGGCCACGCGACCGACTGGGACCGTGACGCCGCGCTCACCGCGGCCCGTATCCTGCTCGAAATCAAGGCGGTGAATTTCCGCCCCGAGGAACCCTATACCTTCACCTCGGGCTGGAAGGCGCCGGTCTATATCGACTGCCGCAAGATCATCTACTTCCCCCGCGCCCGCGCCAAGATCTGCGAGCTCGGCGTCGAGAAGCTCTATCGTCATGTCGGCTTCGAGACGATCGAGGCCGTCGCCGGCGGCGAGACCGCGGGCATCCCCTACGCCGCCTGGATGGCCGACCGCATGGGCCTGCCGATGGCCTATGTCCGCAAGAAACCCAAGGGCTTCGGCCGCAACGCCCAGATCGAGGGCGACGTGCCGGAGGGCAAGAATACCCTCCTCGTCGAAGACCTCACCACCGATGGCGGATCAAAAATCCACTTCGCCAACGCGCTGCGCGAGGCCGGGGCGATCTGCAACCATGTCTTCGTGGTATTCTATTACGGCGTCTTCCCCGGCAGCCTCAACACGCTGGCCGAGATGGGCATGTCGCTGCACCATCTCTGCACCTGGTGGGACGTGCTGGAAGCCTGCCGCGGCGGCGACTATTTCCCCGAGGCGACGCTCGCCGGCGTGCGCCGCTTTCTGGAAGACCCGGTGGCCTGGTCGGCGAAGCATGGCGGTGTCGCCAGCGCCGAGGAGGCCGCCGCCTACAAGGCCGCGAAATAGCCCGGATCAGAACAGCCCGGCCGCGATGTTGATGGCGAGCGCCAGCACCACGGTGTTGAACAGATAGCCGATCACGCCCTGCAACGTCGCGAGCCGGCGCATCTTGCGGCTGAGGATGTTCACGTCCGACACCTGGAACGTCATCCCCAGCACGAACGAGAAATAGACGAAGTCGAGATAGTCGGGCGCCTCGCTGCCCGGAAAGGCGAGTCCGCCCGCAGGACCGCTCGCCGTCGCCGCGTAATATTCATGCGCGTAGCGATAGGTGAAGGTGATCTGCGTCATCAGCCACGAGGCCACCAGCGTCGCCGCCACCAGCGCGACATAGGGCGTGTGCGCCGCCGCGCCCGCTCCCTTGCCGCGCGCGGCGAAGATCACGATCGCGGTGAAGCTCATCAGCGCGCCGGCGATGCTCAGGCCAAAGATCGTCCATTCGCCTTCTTCCTGCCGCACCGCGTCGTCCCCGATCCGGCGGTGATCGGCGCGGCTGAAATGCGCCATCGCCAGCACGACATAGGCGGCAACCGCGATATCCCAGCACAGCACCGCGCGCAGCGTCGGTGCGATCGTGGCCGGCAGCACCACCGCGGCCAGAAGGCCGCAAAGCAGTCCGGTAAAGAGGCGGGGATGGCCGCGTGCGACTCGCACGGCGAGGAGTGAGTTCGGCATGGCAACAACAATACACCAATAAGGCTGATCCGGCAGGTCCCGGCCGGCTCAGCCCCGCATCAGCGCCCGATACGCCATCTGGTCGTCATGCATCCGCCGGAACACGGCATATTTGCGGGCATGGAACGCAGCACTCGCCGCCTCCGGCGCGATCACCGCCCCGGCCCGGCTCATCGCCGCCATCGCCGCCGGCAGGTCGGCATAGGCGCCGCCGGCCACGGCGCCAATCATGGCGCTGCCGAGCAGCACCGCCTCCGGCTCCGCCGGCAGCACGATCCGGCATCCCGTCGCATCCGCGTGCTCGCGCAGGAATAGCGGGTTCTTCGTCCCGCCGCCGGTCGCCATGATCGTGTCGATCGCGTAGCCGTTTTCGTTCATCGTCTCGATGATGTGCCGCGTGCCATAGGCCACGGCCTGGATCGTCGCGAGATAGAGGCGCGCGCAATCCGCCTCGTCCGCCGCGAGCTTCAGGCCCGAGATCATGCCGAGCAGGCTCGCATCGGCCCGCGGCGAGCGGTTGCCGTGAAAATCGGGAAACACGTGCAAATCCCCGGTCAGCGCCGCGGTCGAGCCCGCCGCAGCCGCCATTTGCCCGACCAGCGCGTTCAGCCGCTCGTATATGCTCGCCCCCTCCGCCTTCGCCGCGGCAGCAAGTGCGGGATAGGCGGCATGGGTCGTCACCACATGGTCGATCAGCGCCCCGGTCGCCGACTGCCCGCCCTCGTTCAGCCACAGCCCCGGAAGCATCGCCGCGTGATATGGCCCCCACACGCCGGGCACGAAGCGCGGCTCCGGCGCCACGGCCATGTGGCAGGACGACGTCCCGCCGATCAGCGCCACCCGCCGCCCGAGCGCGGCCGCATCCGGCGCCACCCCGTCGAGCGCCGCGCCGATCACCCCGATCCCGCCCGCATGCGCGTCGATCGCCGAGGTACCCACCGGAATCCCCGGCGTCAGCCCGAACGCCGCTGCCGCTTCGGCCGAGAGCCCGCCGCCCACCGGTGTCGCGATCGGCAGGATCGTGGTGCCGATCCGCGCGAACCCCTCATCGGCCAGTTCGCCAAGCCCGATCGCCCGGAAATACGCCTCGTCCCAGCGCCCCTCATGGCCGAGATAGGTCCATTTGCAGACGGTCGAGCAGAGCGAGCGGCTCGTCGCACCGGTCGCCCTGTAGGTGAGGAAATCCGGCAGGTCGAAAACATGCCGCGCCGCCGCCCAGCTTCGCGGGGCGTGCCGCTTCAGCCACAGCAGCTTGGGCGTCTCCATCTCCAGCGAGATCCGCCCGCCGACATAGCGCAGCACCTCGTGCCCGCCCGCATTGATCTCCTCCGCTTCCGCCCGCGCACGATGATCCGCCCACAGGATCACGTCCTGCGCCGGGTCGCCGTCCGGCTCCACCGGCAGCGGCGCGCCGGCCGCATCCAGCACCACGAGCGAGCAGGTCGCATCGAACCCGATGCCCCGCACCACCAGCCCGCCGCCGGCCTCGGCCATTGCGCGGCGCACGCACTCGCTCACCGCCGCCCAGATATCCGCGCTCGATTGTTGGATGAACTCCGCCCGCGGCCGCCAGGCGCCGATCGCCCGCGTCGCACTCCCATGCATCGCCCCATCGAGGCCGAACACGCCCGCGCGTGCGCTTCCGGTGCCGACATCGACGCCGATGACGACAGGGATTTCAGCATGGCTCATGGCGGTTCTCCTCGTCCCGGTTACGGCTCAGCCGGCATCGGCGATGAAGGCGTCGAGTGTCGCGAGATCGGCGATCCCCTCCATCCCGCCCTTGCGGCTGACGGCCAGCGCGCCCGCCGCGCGGGCATAGTCGAGCGCGCGCCGCGTCCCCATTCCCTGCAACAGGCAGGTGACGAAGGCGGCGCCGAAACAATCGCCCGCCCCGGTCGGGTCGACCTCCTCCACCGGAAAGGCCGGAAGGTCGAACTGCTCCTCGCGCGAGCGGAAGCTGACCCCCTTGCGGCTGCGCTTGATCACCACCATCCGCACGCCGAGATCGAGCAATTCCTCGACCGCCGCGCGCTCCGATTTCGCCTCGGTCGGCAGCAGGATCTCCGGCCCCGAGGGCAGGAATATGTCGGTATAGCCGAGCATGAATTCGAGCCCGGCGCGCATTTCCGGGATCGTCAGCATTTCCTTGCGGATGTTCGGATCGAACGAAATCACCGCGCCGTTGGCCTTGGCCAGCTCGATCGCCTTTTTCATTTCGTCGATGATATGAAACGAGAACAGCGACGAGCCCATGATGTGGAAATGCGCGCATTGGGCGAGCATCGCCCGCGCCGCCGCGTCGATCGTGATCCGCCCGGCGGCGCTGCGCTTGAGGTTGAACAGGAAGTCGCGGTCGCCATCCTCGCGGTAGCGCACGAAGGCGCTCGCCGTCACCTGGTCCGGCTCGATCCGCACGGCACTCACATCCGCCCCCTCGCGCCGCAGCCGATCGACGCAGAGCCAGCCGAAATCGTCATCGCCGATGCAGGAGATGATGCCCGCGCCGGCGCCGAGCCGTGCCGCCTGGGCGATGAAGGTCGCCGGCGCGCCGCCGGGGAAGGGGCCGAGCAGCCGGCCGGGCTCGTGGAAGCCCTGGCCGCGTTCCTCGGCGAGAATATCGACGAGGATTTCACCCATGGTCACGATCATGCCGGTCATGACGCCTCGCCGAAAGCCCGCACGCCGCCGCGCTGGCGCGCCGGGTGGCTGGAGAAATGCGCTTCGCTGCCGCCCTCTGCCTCCACCGGCCTGAACCCGGCGCCGAGCAGGATGTCGCGCAGCCGGTTGCTCGGCAGCCCGGGCAGGATCAGGTCGGAAATCCCGGCAAGCCCAAGCTGGGCGGTCCGCCGTTCGAGCGAGAGCGCAGGGTTGCCGATCAGCACGATGCTGCGCGTGCTGCGCCGGATCGCCGCCTCGGCCAGCCGTTCGGCGGGCTTGGCGGCGAGTAGCAGGGCGGCATCGGCCGAGAGCGCATCCGCCTCGAAGATTGACCAGCCGAGCGCGAAATGGTCGAGCATCCTGAGCGCGCCAGCGCCCTCGATCATGCCGCTGTCGGGGGCGATTTCGCCGCCAAGCAGATGGATCCGCGCATCGAGGCAGATACGCGCGAGCGGGATCGCCTCGGCGCTGGTCAGCACCACCGAAAGTCCCGGAATTTCGGCAAGCCACGGGATCACCTGCGTCGCCAGCGGTCCTGGCCCGACCAGTACCGTCTGGTCCGGCCCGATCAGCGCCTGCGCCCGGCGCAGCATCGGCACCAGTTGCGCCTTGGTCAGCGGCGCGCCGGCCGGCCGGTCGCGCGGCGCTGCCGATTTCGCCGCGATCGCCTTGCCGAAACTGCGGACGATGAGCCCTTGCTCCTCGAGATAGGTCAGGTCGCCGCGAATTGTGACCTCGGAAACCTTCAGCGCCGTGCTGAGTTCATCGACGCGCATCTGCCCGTATTGACGGATCCAGTCGGCGATCTGCAACCGTCGCTGCAACACCGCGCTCTTTGCGCCGACCGTCAAACCGATGCCCCGGAGCGTTCCATACGGCATCGATGCCAGCAACCCGGGCGGAAGTCTATAGGTTTCGAAACGAAAGACGGGTTTTCTCCGGCAAGCCAGATTTTTCGCTATTTTTAGCGAATTTCTATTTCAAATTCCTATTTTTTGATGTTGCGGCGCGACATGATTTTGTCGTTGACTTTCCAATCGAAAGTTAGCTACCTGCGAATCACAAGTTGCGCCGGCCTGTTGGACGCAACGCAAGGGGGGATACCCGACCTCCGGCTGCCCCTGCGAGGGACGGCGGGCGGCAACTCCCCTGGTTGAACCAGCCCGAAACGGGCTCACCTCGCGCAGCCTTGTCTGCGCACGTTCCGGCGCGCGGTTTGGAGGCGCCGTGCTTCAGTCGATGAACCGGATTGTTCGAGAGGGAAACGTTCATGAAACGACAGATCAGGACTGCGATGGGCGGACTCGCCCTCGGCTGCCTCGGCATCGCCGCCGCGCACGCGACGACGCTGACGATCGCGACGGTCAACAACCCCGACATGCTGCAAATGCAGAAACTGTCGCCCCAGTTCACCAAGGAAACCGGCATCAAGCTGAACTGGGTGGTGCTGCCGGAAAACACCCTGCGCCAGCGCGTCACCACCGATATCGCGACCAATTCCGGCAATTTCGACATCGTTACCGTAGGCTCCTACGAAGTGCCGATCTGGGGCAAGGCCGGCTGGCTCGCCCCGGTGAAGAACCTGCCCGCAAACTACGACGCGAAGGACCTGTTCCCCACCGTCCGCAAGGGCCTGTCCTACAAGGGCACGCTCTATGCCCTGCCGTTCTATGCCGAAAGCTCGGCCACCTATTACCGCAAGGATCTCTTCAAGGCCGCCGGCATCGCCATGCCGGCACACCCGACCTATACCGAGATCGCGAAATTCGCCGCCAAGATCAACGACCCCTCGAAAGGCATCTACGGCATGTGCCTGCGCGGCCTTCCGGGCTGGGGCGAGAACATGGCCTTTTTCACCACGCTGGTGAACACGTTCGGCGGCCGCTGGTTCAACATGAAGTGGCAGCCGCGGATCGACAGCCCGGCCTGGAAGAAGGCCGCCAATTTCTATGTGAACCTCGAGAAGAAATACGGTCCGCCGAACGTCACCTCGAACGGCTTCACCGAGAATCTCGCGCTGTTCAGCCAGGGCAAATGCGGTATGTGGATCGACAGCACGGTTGCCGCCGGCACGCTGTGGGATCCGAAGACCTCGAAGGTCGCAAATGAAGTCGGCATGGTGTCCGCTCCGGTCGCGGTCACGCCGCACGGCGCGCACTGGCTCTGGGCCTGGGCGCTCGCCATGCCGAAGACCTCGCGTCACAAGGCAGCCGACATGAAGTTCCTCGAATGGGCCACGTCGAAGGCCTATCTGAAGCTCGTCGGCAATACATTCGGCTGGGTGCAGGTTCCGCCCGGTACCCGTATTTCGACCTACAGCAACCCGGACTACATCAAGGCCGCACCCTTCGCCTCGAAGGTGAAGGAAGCGATCCTGAGCGCCGATCCGAATAATCCGACGCTCAAGAAAGTCCCCTATACCGGCGTGCAGTTCGTCGCGATCCCGCAATTCGAGGGGATCGGCACCGAGGTTGGCCAGCAGCTCGCAGCCGCCCTCGCCGGGCAGAAATCGGTCGACGCCGCCCTCGCCCAGGCCCAGAACGCCACGGCGCGGACGATGAAGGAAGCCGGGTACCACTGATTGCGGCAACAGGGTGGCGTCGCTCCGGGTCGACTGGAGCGACGCCACCCCCTCGGAAAGCGGGAGCGTGCGATGAGCCAGTCGACGTCAGCCACGATAACGCCGAGCGGATCGGACGCCACGCAGCGCCGCCAGGTGAGAACCCTGCCGCTGCTGTTGCCCGCGGTCATCCTTCTGCTGCTCTGGTCGATCCTGCCGCTGCTGCAGACGATCCTCTACTCGTTTCAGCACTACAATCTGATGGAGCCGCCCGCTGCCTATAATGGCGGCCTCAATTACACTTATCTCTTCACCGATTCCTCGACCTGGACGGCGATCTGGAACAGCGTTGTGCTGGTCGCCGGCGTGCTCGCCGCCTCGATCGTCTTCGGCACGCTCATCGCCCTGCTGCTGAACAACGACTTCCCCGGCCGCAACATCGCCCGGCTAATGGCGATCGCGCCCTTTTTCGTGATGTCGCCGGTTGCCGCCCTGATCTGGAAGAACCTGCTGCTCGATCCGGTCAGCGGCCTCGCCGGCTGGCTGATGACGCTGATCGGCCTCAAACCCATAGCCTGGTTCAGCGTCTATCCGATGCTCTCGATCGTGATCATCTATTCATGGCGCTGGATTCCCTTTGCCACCCTCATCCTGCTCACCGCCCTGCAATCGCTCGATACCGACCAGCTCGAAGCCGCGCGGATGGATGGTGCGAAGGGCCTCGCCCGCCTGCGCTACATTGTGCTGCCGCATCTCGGAAGGCCGATCTCGATCGTGGTGATGCTGGAATCGATCTTCATGCTCTCGGCCTTCGCCGTCATCTACACCACCACGAATGGCGGCCCTGGCGATGCGACGACGACCCTGACCTACATGATCTTCATCCGCGCGCTCAACGATTTTTCGATCGGCAGCGCCTCTGCGGCAGGTGTGTTCGCGATCGTGCTTGCCAACATCCTCGCCTTCTTCCTCATCCGCGCGGTCTCGCGCACGTTGCAGGCGTGAGGTCCCGCCGATGAAATCCTCCCTCGCCAGCCGCGTCGTCCTCGGCCTCCTCGCCTGGGCGGCCGCGTTCATCATGTTCTTTCCCATCCTCTGGATGCTCGTCACCGCCTTCAAGACCGAAGGCCAGGCCATCGCGATTCCCCCGCTGCTGATCTTTGCGCCGACGCTCAGGAGC
This sequence comes from Acidiphilium sp. 20-67-58, assembly GCF_002255515.1. Classification (NCBI taxonomy): domain Bacteria; kingdom Pseudomonadati; phylum Pseudomonadota; class Alphaproteobacteria; order Acetobacterales; family Acidocellaceae; genus Acidiphilium; species Acidiphilium sp. 20-67-58. The sequence goes on from NZ_NCAS01000008.1 coordinate 86,938, forward strand.
TTTTTCGACGCGACGCAGAATGCCGGCTACCTGCTCTTCGCGCTGAACAGCGTGATCGTCAGCGTCGGTGCGACCGTGCTCGCCATCGCCATCGCCTTTCCCGCCGCTTACGCGCTCGCCTTCTTCCCCGGCAAGCGCACGGAATTTACCCTGATGTGGATGCTCTCGACCAAGATGCTCCCGGCGGTCGGCGTGCTCATGCCCATCTATCTCTTCCTCAAGAACGTCCACCTGCTCGACACGCGGCTTGGTCTCGTGGCCATCGACACGCTGATGAACCTGCCCATCGTGGTCTGGATGCTCTACTCCTTCTTCAAGGACATACCTCACGAAATTCTCGAAGCCGCGCGTGTCGACGGTGTTGGCCCCCGCCAGCAGATGATCCATCTGCTGCTCCCGCTCGCGGGTCCGGGTGTGGCCTCCACGGCACTGCTCTCGGTCATCCTCGCCTGGAACGAGGCATTCTGGAGCATCAACGTCACCGCCTCCCATGCCGGGACGCTCGCCGCCTACATCGCGCGGTTCTCGGCGCCGGAGGGATTGTTCTGGGCGAAACTCTCGGCGGCCTCGGTTCTCGCGGTCGCCCCCATTCTGGTCTTTGGCAGCCTGACCCAGCGCCGCCTCGTGCGCGGGCTCACATTCGGCGCGGTGAAATAGGAGCGGATCATGGCGAAACTTCTGCTTGAAAAGGTCGAGAAGCGATATGAAGGCTTCCACGCCATCAAGGGCGTGGACCTGTCGATCGACGATCGCGAGTTCGTCGTCTTCGTCGGTCCCTCGGGCTGCGGCAAGACGACGCTGCTGCGCATGATCGCGGGGCTCGAGGAAATCTCCGGCGGCGATTTCAGCATCGATGGCGTCCGCGCCAACGAGATCCCCCCGGACAAGCGCGGCCTTGCCATGGTGTTCCAGACCTATGCGCTCTACCCGCACATGACGGTCGCGGAAAACATGGGCTTCGCGCTCAAGATGGCAAAGGTGCCCAAGGCCGAGATCGAGCGGAAGGTCGCCCACGCCGCCGAGATGCTGCAACTCGACAAGGTGCTGGCCCGCCGCCCCAAGGCACTCTCCGGCGGCCAGCGCCAGCGCGTGGCCATCGGCCGCGCCATCGTTCGCAATCCGAAAGGATTCCTGTTCGACGAACCGCTGTCGAATCTCGACGCGGCGCTGCGCGTGCAGATGCGCACCGAGCTGGTGAAGCTGAACAAGCAGCTGGAGACCACGATGATCTACGTCACCCACGATCAGGTCGAGGCGATGACGATGGCAGACCGCATCGTGGTGCTGAACGGCGGCATCGTCGAGCAGGTGGGCTCGCCGCTCGAACTCTACCACAACCCCGCCAATCTCTTCGTCGCTGGCTTCATCGGCTCGCCCAAGATGAACCTGCTGGAAGGCGAGATCGCTGCGCGAGACGATGCCGGTGCGGATGTGAAACTCGATGATGGCGGCACAATCCGCGTCGAGGCGGCGAACATCGCCGCCGCCCCCGGCCTGCGCGTCACCCTCGGCACCAGGCCCGAGCACACCGCGCTCGCCGCCGATGGCGAGATCGGCGGCACCGCCGATTTCGTCGAGCATCTCGGCAACGAAACCCTGGTCTACGTCAAGCGCCCCGGCGAGAAGCAGATGATCGTCAAGGCCGACGATCTCGCCGGCGTGCGCATGGGCGATCCCGTGCGCATGAAGCCGCAATCCACCCGCGCTGTCCTGTTCGGACCGGACGGCAAGGCGCTGCTGCGGCGCGAATTCCACCTGCACTGAGCACGTAGCCAGTGCCGGACAACACAAGGAGCGGACATGTATCTCGAGAAATATGACCTCAAGGGGCGCAACGCGGTCGTCACCGGCGGCGGCCGCGCGATCGGCCTCGCCTGTTCGACCGCTCTGGCCGAAGCCGGCGCGCATGTGATCATCGCCGATCGCGATGCCAATGTCTGCGAGGAGGGCAAGGCCGAACTCGCGAAGCTCGGCCATACCGCCGAATCCGTTGTGCTCGACGTCACCGATCCCGAAGCGGTGAACGCGGCGGCCGACGCGCTTAACGCGAGGCTCGGCGCGATCGACATCCTGGTGAACAATGCCGGCATCGCCCGCTCGGGCGTCGCCGCCGAGGACGTGACCGACGAGCACTGGCTCGACGTCATCAACGTCAATCTCAACGGCGTGTTCTGGTGCGCCCGCGCCTTCGGCCGCGCGATGCTCGCCCGCCAGCGCGGCGTCATCGTCAACACCGGCTCGATGTCCGGCTTCATCTCGAACAAGCCGCAGAAGCAGTCCTTCTACAACGCCTCGAAAGCCGCGGTGCATCACCTCACTCGCTCGCTCGCCGGCGAATGGGCCGATCGCGGTGTGCGTGTCAACGCCGTCGCCCCCACCTATATCGACACGCCGCTGACCCGCTTCGGCATGGAAGATCCCGAGCTCAACCGCATCTGGCTCGACATGACGCCGATGCACCGCGTTGGCCAGCCGCACGAAATCGCCTCGGTGGTGCTCTTCCTCGCCTCCGATGCGTCGAGCCTGATGACCGGCTCGATCGTCCTCGCCGATGGCGGCTACACGGTCTGGTGAGGCGGCGATGAGCGGGCGCCTGCAGGGCAAATACGCCGCCATCACCGGCGGGGCAGGGGGGATCGGCCGGGCGATGGCCGCCGGCTACATCGCCGAGGGGGCGAGGGTTTGCATCGCCGACCGCTCGCGCGAGGCGGCGGAAGCCATAGCGCGCGAACTCGGGCCGCAGGCGCATGCCTGCGCGCTCGATGTGGCGGAGATGGACTCGATCGCCGCCTTCGCCGATTTCACCGCCGCGCGCGGCGGGCTCGACATCCTGGTGAACAACGCCGCCGTGTTCGACCTCGCGCCGATCGCCGACATCACCGAGGCGAGCTACGACCTCCTCTTCGCCGTCAACGTCAAGGGCCTGCTCTTCACCCTGCAAGCGGTGGCGCGGCAGATGATTGCCAATGGCCGGCGCGGGCGGATCATCAACATGGCCTCGCAGGCCGGCCGCCGCGGCGAGGCGCTGGTCGGCGTCTACTGCGCCACCAAGGCTTCGGTGATCAGCCTCACCCAGTCCGCCGGGCTCGACCTGATCCGCCACGGCATCCGCGTCAACGCCATCTCCCCCGGCGTGGTCGATACGCCGATGTGGCAGCAGGTCGATGCGCTGTTCGCTCACTACGAAAACCTTTCGATCGGCGAGAAGAAGCGCCAGGTCGGCCTCGCCGTGCCCTATGGCAGGATGGGCCGGCCGGACGATCTCGTCGGCGCCGCCATCTTCCTCGCTTCCGACGAGGCGGAATACATCATCGCCCAGACGCTGAACGTCGATGGCGGCAACTGCATGAACTGAACGCGCGCGGGTCGCCGGTGTTGAAGTGCCCGGCGGCCCGGCCTATACCGGATGGCGGCAACAAGGAATTATTTTGACCCATGAATTTTTCCCAGCCCATCATTGACCCGTTCGACTACGTTGTGTTCGGCGGCACTGGCGACCTCGCTCGCCGCAAGCTGTTGCCCGCGCTCTACCTCCGGGATCTCGACGGCCAGCTGCCGGATTCCTCGCGCATCGTCGGCTCCGCCCGCACCGAACTGTCCGCCGCGGGATTCCGCGACCTGGTCGAGGCGAGCCTGCGCGAATTCATCGCCGACAAGCTCGACCAGGCGGTCCTCGCCCGCTTTCTCGCCCGGCTGCATTATGTCTCGGTCGATGCCAAGGCCGCGCGCGGCTGGCCCGAACTCGCCGCCCTGCTCGGGGATGCGCCGCGCCAGATCCGCGTCTTCTACCTTGCCACCGCCCCCGAGCTCTACGGCCCGATCGCCGACAACATCCATGCCCACGGGCTGCAAACGCCCGAAACCCGCATCGTGCTGGAAAAGCCGATCGGCCACGACCTCGCCTCCGCCCGCGCCATCAACGACCGTGTCGGCGCGGTGTTCGAGGAACGCAACATCTTCCGCATCGATCACTATCTCGGCAAGGAAACGGTGCAGAACCTGCTGGTGCTGCGCTTCGCCAACTCGCTGTTCGAGCCGGTCTGGAACCATGACGGGATCGACCATGTGCAGATCACCGTCGCCGAGACCGTCGGCGTCGAGGATCGCGGCGGCTATTACGATCATACCGGCGCGTTGCGCGACATGATCCAGAACCACCTGATGCAGCTGCTCTGCCTCGTGGCGATGGAACCGCCCGCCACGCTCGACCGCGAGGAAGTGCGCGACGAAAAGATCAAGGTGCTGAAATCCCTCGCCCCGATTTCCCGTGACGATATCGCAACGAAAACCGTCCGCGGCCAGTATCGCGCCGGCGCGATCAAGGGCGGCCCGGTGAAATCCTATGCCGAGGAAAACGACATCGCCCGCGGCTCCACCACCGAAACCTTCGCCGCCCTCAAGGTCGAGGTCCGCAACTGGCGCTGGGCTGGCGTGCCGTTCTACCTTCGCACCGGCAAGCGGATGCCCGAGAAGGTTTCCGAAATCGTCATCCAGTTCAAGCCGGTGCCCTACTGGATCTTCCCCACTGGCTCGGACCGCGCGATGCCGAACCGCCTCGTCATCCGCGTGCAGCCCGACGAGCATATCCGCCTGCATCTTTGGACGAAGGAACCCGGCCCCGGCGGGCTGCGCCTGCGCAATGCCCCGCTCAATCTGAGCTTCGCCGAAACCTTCAAGAACAATCACATGCCCGATGCCTATGAGCGCCTGCTGATGGATGTGGTGCGCGGCAACGCCACATTGTTCATGCGGCGCGACGAGGTCGAGGCCGCCTGGGAATGGACCGAATCCATCCTGGATGCCTGGAATTTCGCCGGCGATCGTCCCAAGCTCTACACCGCCGGCACCTGGGGCCCGTCCGAGGCGGTGGCGATGATCGTCCGCGACGGCCGCACCTGGTTCGACGAACAGGCCGGCTACGGCGCCGGCGACTGATACGCCTCCGCAAGGAGCGCGCGTATTGCGAGGAGCAAAGACATGGTTCAGGATGCGATCGCACGGGTCACCGACCGGATCAGGGCGCGCAGCGAGGCCGGGCGTGCGACCTATCTCGCCCGCACCGAAGCGATGATTTCGCGCGGCGTGCACCGCAGCGCGGTCGGCTGCGCCAATCTCGCCCACGCCCTGGCCGGCTGCGCCAAGGCCGAGCAGGACGACCTCAAGCGCGACGACAAGCCGAATATCGGCATCGTCACCTCCTATAACGACATGCTCTCGGCGCATCAGCCCTTCGGCCGGTTCCCCGACCTCATCAAGCACGCGGTGCGCGAGGCCGGCGGCATCGCCCAGGTCGCCGGCGGTGTGCCGGCGATGTGCGACGGCGTCACCCAGGGGCGGGAAGGGATGGAGCTCTCGCTCTTCTCGCGCGACGTCATCGCCATGGCCACCGCCATCGCCCTCTCGCACGACGTGTTCGATGGCGCGCTGCTGCTCGGCGTCTGCGACAAGATCGTCCCCGGCCTCGTGATCGCTGCCCTGTCCTTCGGCCACCTGCCGTCGATCTTCGTCCCCGCCGGGCCGATGCCATCGGGCATTTCCAACACCGAGAAATCCCACGTCCGCCAGCTCTACGCCGAGGGCAAGGTCGGCCGCGAGGAACTGCTCGAATCCGAAATCGGCGCCTATCACAGCCCCGGCACCTGCACTTTCTACGGCACCGCGAACTCCAACCAGATGCTGATGGAGATCATGGGCCTGCATCTGCCCGGCGCCTCCTTCGTCAACCCCGGCACCGACCTGCGCGACGCGCTGACCGGTGCGGCTGCGAAGCGCATCCTCGAAATCACCGCCCGCGGCAACGAATTCACCCCGGTCGGCCAGATGGTCGACGAGCGGACGGTGGTGAACGGCATGATTGGCCTGCTCGCCACCGGCGGCTCGACCAACCACACCATCCACCTTGTCGCCATGGCCCGCGCCGCCGGCATCGCCATCACCTGGCAGGATTTTTCCGATCTTTCCGAACACATCCCGCTGCTCACCCGCATCTATCCCAATGGCAGTGCCGACGTGAACCATTTCCAGGAAGCCGGCGGCATGCCGGTGCTGATCGGCGCCCTGCTCGATGCCGGCCTGCTGCACGGCGATGCCCGCACCGTCTGGAGCCCGGACGGATTGCAGGCCTATCGCGACCAGCCGGTGCTGGAGGAAAAAATCCTGCGCTGGAAACCCGCCCCGGCCGCAAGCCTCAACCGCGACATCCTGCGCGACGCGGCCGAGCCCTTCAGCAAGGATGGCGGCCTGCGCATCATGCACGGCAATCTCGGCCAGGCGGTCACCAAAATCTCCGCCGTCAAGCCCGAGCACCGCGTCGTCATCGCCCCGGCCCGCGTCTTCCGCAGCCAGGAAGCGATGCAGGAGGCGTTCAAGGCCGGCGAGCTGCACCGCGATTTCGTCGCCATCGTCACCCATCAGGGCCCGCAGGCGAACGGGATGCCCGAATTGCACAAGCTCACACCCCCCCTCGGCGTGTTGCAGGATCTCGGCTTCAAGGTCGGCCTCGTCACCGACGGGCGGATGTCCGGCGCCTCCGGCAAGGTGCCCTCGGCGATCCATGTGACGCCGGAATGCGCCTGCGGCGGCGCGCTGGCGAAGGTGAGGGATGGCGACATGATCAGGCTCGACTGCGAGGCCGGCATATTGGAGGTTCAGGTGGATCAGGCGGAATTCGCGGCGCGGCCGCTCCCGGAGGTCGATCTCTCGGCGCATCACCACGGCATCGGCCGCGACCTGTTCGGCGCCTTCCGCGCCGCCGTCGCCGGGGCCGATCTCGGCGCGAGCGTCTTCGCATGAACCGCCAGGACGGGCTCGACGCCCTGCTCGCTGTCTCGCCGGTCATCCCGGTCCTGACCATCGACAGCGCTTCCGACGCCGTCCCGCTCGCCCGCGCCCTGATCGAGGGCGGCGTCGGCGTCGTCGAGGTCACGCTGCGCACGAAGGCAGCGATGGAGGCGATCGCGGCGATGGCCGCAGCGGTCCCCGAAATGGTCGTCGGCGCCGGTACCGTGCTCACCCCGTCGCAATATCGCGAGGTCGTGGAAGCCGGTGCCAAATTCGTCGTCTCGCCCGGCTCCAGCCCAGCCGTTCACGCCGCGGCGGCGGCGAGCCGCGTGCCCTTCCTCCCCGGTGCTGCAACCCCGACCGAAGTGCTGCATCTGCTCGAGGCCGGCTTCCGCTACCAGAAATTCTTTCCCGCCGAGCAGGCTGGCGGCATCCCGATGCTCAAGGCGATCGGCGCGCCGATCCACGAGGTCACCTTCTGCCCGACCGGCGGCATCACCCCGGCCTCAGCGCCCGACTATCTCGCACTGGCCAACGTGATCTGCGTCGGCGGCTCATGGCTCACCCCGGCCGATCTGCTCCGCGCCGGGGACTGGCGGGCCATCTCCGCACGCGCTGCCGCCGCTGCCGCCCTGCGGCGCTGAGTCCCCCGCCCGGCGTTAGCCGGCGGAAAACATCAGCGCCCGGCGTCAGCCGGCGAAGAATACAAGCGTCGCCAGAGCGAACAGCGGCAGCAGCACGGCGGAGGCCGCCAGCATGTAGCCGATGAAGCCCGGCATCCGCACACCCCGCCGCGCCGCGATCGCACGAATCATCAAATTCGGCGCGTTGCCGAGATAGGTCAGCGCGCCGAACAACACCGAGCCGGCGGCGAAGCTCGTCAGCAGCGTCGCCGGCGGGGCGACCAGCCGCGCCGCATTCCCCCCCGCCGCCTCGAAGAACATCAGATAGGTTGGCGCGCTGTCGAGAAACGCCGAGGACAGGCCAGAGGCCCAGAACCACAAACCCGCCGATTGCGGCAGCCCCGCCGCCGCGACCGTGCGCAGCACTGGCGGAATCGTCGCGAAGATCGCGAAGAACAGGATGGCGATCTCGCGCATCGGCTCCCAGGCGAACTGGTTGCGCGCGCGGATCGCCCGCGGTGTCACCCGTTCGGAAATCGCGACGAAAATGATTGCCGTCAGCGTGATCGCGATCTGCCCCGCCGGCAGCGATGCCGGCCCGATCGCGACCTCCGGCCCGGGTTTGATCCCGGCCAGCGTCAGCACCGCGATGAAGGCGGCGAGCATCGCGAGATTGCCGCCGCCCCGCACCCTGAGCCGCTCGGCCTGCCGCACCGGCTCGCGCCGCGCCAGCCACCAATCGGCCGCGAATGCGAGGGCCAGCACCGGCACCACCACCACCAGCATCGGCCCGGCAAGGTTGAACAGCGGCCAGAAGAACGGCACCCCGCGCAGGAAGCCGATCAGCAGTGGCGGATCGCCGAGCGGTGTCAGCGCCCCCCCGGCATTGGCGACGACGATGATGAACGCCAGCACCAGATGCCTCACCTCGCGCCGCGCCGCGTTCGCCGCCAGCAACGGATGGATCAGCAGCAGCGAGGCCGCGATCGTCCCCATTGCTGAGGCGAGCAGCGTGCCCACCGCCAGCAGCAGCAGGTTGCCGCCCGGCCGCCCCCACGGCCCGCCGGCGATCAGCACCCCGCCGCCCAGCGTGTAGAGCGCCATCAGCACTGCGATGAAGGGCAGGAAATCCACCAGCCCCGAATGCCACAGCTGCGAAGCCGCCGCCGCCGGCCCGGCCGAAGCCGCCCCGATCACAAAACCGAGCGCCACCCAGAACAGGCTGATCCGCACCATGTGCCGGTGCCACAGACGCGGTGCGAGCCCCGGCAGCAGGGCAAAACTCGCCAGCGTGCCGAAGAACGGCGCGAGCGCCGCAAGCCCGCTTACCTGCGGGGGCATCGCCTGCTGCCTTTCAAGACGAAGCGGTGCAGGGCAGGGCGGATTTGCGCGCGCGGCGCCCTCAAACTAAAGATGCTGAAACGGAACACGGTCACGAAGGAGAGCAGGCCCCATGGAAATGTCGGGAGAACGGCTGATCGCCGCGCCGCGCGAAGCGGTATGGGAAGCGCTGAACGACCCCGATGTCCTCAAGGCGTGCATACAGGGCTGCGAATCCATTGATAAGCTCTCCGATACCGAGATGACCGCGACGGTTGCTGCCAAGATTGGCCCGATTTCCGCCCGGTTCAATGGCAAGGTGACACTGGCCGATCTCGATCCGCCGAACGCCTACACGATTTCCGGCGAAGGGCAGGGTGGTGTTGCCGGCTTCGCCAAGGGCGGGGCGAAGGTCCAGCTTGCCGATGCCGAGGGCGGCACGAAGCTGACCTACCAGGTCTCCGCCCAGATCGGTGGCAAGATGGCGCAGCTCGGCGCCCGCCTCATCGATTCGGTGGCGAAATCCTACGCTGAATCCTTCTTCACCAAATTTTCCGAAAAAGTCGCCCCCGCGCCGGAAGCCGTCCCGGCCCCCGCACCGACCCCGACCAAGGAGATCGCCAGCATGGCCGACCACGCCCACGATCACGCCCACCCCGCCCATGGCGAGGATCGCAGCAACCCGGTCATCGCCGGCCTGCCGCTTGGGATCTGGGTGCCGATCATCATTTCGGCGGTTGTCGTGGCGCTGGTCCTCTCCAAGTACATCGGATGACCGGATCAAACCTCCCGCGCAACGTCGCCGAAACCGCCGAACTGCTCGCCCGCGGTAATTATGTGGCCGACCGGGCGCTGGCTACCAGCGTCCATCTCGCCTTGGCCATGGGCCGCCCGCTCTTCCTCGAGGGCGAGCCCGGCACCGGCAAGACCGAGATCGCCAAGGTGCTGGCCGAGCAGCTCGGCCGGCGCCTCGTCCGCCTGCAATGCTATGACGGGCTTGATCTCGCCGCTGCCGCCTATGAGTGGGATCACGCCCGCCAGTTGATGGAAATCCGCCTCGCCGAATCTGGCGGCGCCAGCCGCGCAGCCCTGCGCGAGACGCTCTATTCCGCAGAATTCCTGCTCCGCCGGCCGCTGCTCTCGGCAATCGATCCAGGCCTGCCGCCCGCCGTCCTGCTGATCGACGAGCTTGACCGCGCGGATGAGCCCTTCGAGGCCTTCCTCCTCGAATTGCTGGGTGATTTCCAGATCACCATCCCCGAGCTTGGCACCATCGCCGCCTCCACCCGGCCCGTCGTCGTCATCACCTCCAACCGCACCCGCGAGGTGCACGACGCGATCCGTCGTCGCTGCCTCTACCAGTGGGTGGACTACCCCGATGCCGCCCGCGAGCGCGCCATCCTCGCGGCTCGCGCCCCGGGCGTGCCGGCGAAGCTCTCCGCGCAGGTGGTCGAGTTCGTCCAGCGTATCCGTTCGACCGACATCTTCAAGCTCCCCGGCGTCGCCGAAACCATCGACTGGGCCTCCGCCCTTGCCGCGCTGGACGAGGTCGAACTTGCCCCCGCCGCAGTCGAGGACACGCTCGGCGCCCTGCTGAAATACCAGGACGACATCGCCAAAATCCGTGGCGAGACCGCCGCCCGCCTTACCGGGGAGGCGATCCAGGCGGCATGAGTGCCTCCGATACGGGCCGGCTCGCGCCGAACGTGATGCACTTTGCCCGCCTGCTCCGGCGCGCCGGCCTGCCCGTCGGCCCCGGCGAGGTCATCGCCGCCGCCGAGGCGCTTACCCATGTCGACATCACCGACCGGCGGGTGATGCGCGCGGCGCTGCAGGCGGTGATGCTGCGCCGGCACGAGCACGCGCTGCTGTTCGATCAGGCCTTCTCGGTCTTCTGGCGCAACCCCGACGCCGCCAAATTCGCCCAGATGCTGGCAGCGATGGATGGCCGCGCCCCGCGTGAGGAAAAGGCCGCCGCCGGCGCCCGCCGTCTGGCCGAGGCGATGCAGGCGGCCAGGTCGCGCGAGCAGGAACCCCGCCCCGACGAACGCCGCGAGGTCGACGCGCTGCTTTCCGCCTCAAGCCAGGAACGCCTCGAATCCCTCGATTTCGAAGCGATGAGTGCCGAGGAAATCGCCGCCGCCAAGGCCGAGATCGCCCGCCTCACCCTCCCGCTCGACGAACGGCGCACCCGCCGCTTCCGCCTCGCCGCCCGCGGCAGCCGGGTCGATCTCAAGCGCACCCTGCGCGATTCGATGCGCCATTCCGGCGAGGTGTTCGACATCGCTCGCCGCGTGCCGCTCACCCGTCCGCCGCCGCTCGTCGTCCTGTGCGACATTTCCGGCTCGATGGCCCGCTACGCGCAGATCCTGCTGCATTTCCTCCACGCCATCGCCAACGAGCGCGACCGCGTGACCACCTTCCTCTTCGGCACAAGACTGACCAACATCTCTCGCCAGCTCGCCCGGCGTGACCCGGAAGAGGCGTTCGAGCAGGTCGCCGGCGCGGTGCCGGACTGGTCGGGCGGCACCCGCATCGGCGAGGCGCTCGGCCAGTTCAACCGGCTCTGGGCCCGCCGCGTGCTGGCGCAAGGCGCCGTCGTCCTTCTCGTCACCGACGGGCTGGACCGCGAGGGTGCGGTCGGCCTCGCCGACAACATGGCGCGGCTGCACCGCTCCTCGCGCCGGCTGATCTGGCTCAATCCGCTCTTGCGCTACGATGGCTTCGCGCCGAAATCGCAAGGAGCCCGGGCGATGCTGCCCTATGTCGACGAGTTCCGCCCGGTGCATAACCTGGCCAGCCTGCGCAGTCTGGTCCAAGCCCTGTCGGGCGAGGCGCCGCCGCGACTGCAGGCCGCCGCCCTGTGGGAGACCCGCCAATGAGCGACACCGCATCCGACGCCGAGGACATTCTCGGAATCGCCGCTGCCTGGCACGCGGAAGGCGAACAGGTGGCCATCGCCACCGTCACCAGCACCTGGGGCAGTTCGCCGCGCCGCGTCGGCAGCCGCATGGCGGTCACCGCCTCCGGCCGCATCGCGGGCTCGGTCTCCGGCGGCTGCATCGAGGGCGCGGTGGCCGAGGCTGCCCAGCGCAGCATCGAAACCGGCACGCCGCAGCGCCTCGATTACGGCGTTACTGACGAACGCGCCTGGGAAGTCGGCCTCGCCTGCGGCGGCAAGGTCTCGGTTTTCGTGGAAAAGCTCTCGTGAAGGCCGCCCATCTCGCCGCCCTGCGCGAAGCCACCGCCACCCGTCGCCCGGTCGCCTTCGCGACCAACCTCGCCACTGGCGCGGCCTTCATCCTGCCGGACGAGGCCGCGCCAGCCGCACTCGCCGCCGAGGCCGCCGCCATGCTTGCCGCCGACCGGAGCGGCACCGTCACGTTCGGCGACGACGCCTGGTTCATCGAGTCGCGCAACCCGTCCCCCCGGCTGCTCGTCGTCGGCGCGGTGCATATCGCCCAGGCGCTGGTGCCCTTCGCGCTGGCGTCCGGCTTCGCCGTCACCGTGGTCGATCCCCGCCGCGCCTTCGCCACCGCGGATCGCTTCCCCGGCGTCGCCATCGCGACCGACTGGCCTGACGAGGCGCTGGACAGCCTCGGCCTCGATTCCCGCACCGCCGTCGTCACCCTCACGCACGACCCCAAGCTCGACGATCCGGCGCTGCGCCGGGCGCTGGCCGCCGATCCGTTCTATGTCGGCGCGCTCGGCTCGCGGAAAACCCACGCCGCAAGGCTCGATCGCCTGCGCGCCGCCGGGGTGGATGATGCCGCGCTCGCCCGCATCCGCGCCCCGGTCGGCCTCGATATCGGCGCCGTCACCGCGCCCGAAATTGCCCTGTCGATCATCGCCGAAATCGTCGCCGCCCGCCGCGGTCGCCTCGCCGCGCCATGATCTTCGGCGCCGCCCCGCTTGCGGCCGATCTTGCCGGCGCCATCCTCGCCCATAGCCTCAAGACGCGCGACCGCGTGATCCACAAGGGGGCGGTGCTGGATGACGCTCTGATCGCCGCCCTGCGCGCCGCCGGCCATGCCGAGGTCACCGTCGCCCGGCTCGAACCGGGCGACGTGCCGGAGGAGGACGCCGCCCGCCGCCTCGGCGCCCATTTCGCCGGTCCCGGTCTGCGCGTCGCCGCCCCGGTGCATGGCCGCGTCAACGTCTTCGCCGAAGCCCACGGCCTGTTCCGCCTCGATGCCGCCGCCATCGCCGCCCTCAACGGGCTCGACGAGGCGATCGCCCTCGGCACCCTGCCAGATGCCACCCCCGTTGCCCCCGGCGACATGCTGGCAACCCTCAAGATCGTCCCCTTCGCCGTCCCCGGCGCGGTGATGGCGCACGCCGCCTCCCTGCTCGGCGCGGGCGCGCCGCTGCGGATCGAGGCGTTCCGGCCGTTGCGCACCGGCCTCGTCCTCTCCCGCCTGCCGCAGCTGAAGGACGCGGCGATCCGCAACACGATCGAGGCCACCCGCCAGCGCGTCGCCGCCCGCGGCGGTGCCCTGCTCGATCCGATCGAGACCCCGCACGAAACCGCGCCGATCCGCGCCGCGATCGACGCGCTTCTCGCCCAGGGGGCCGATCTCGTGCTGATCGCCGGCGCCTCCGCCGTGACCGACCGCGCCGATGTCGCCCCCGCCGCCATTACCGAGGCCGGTGGCCGGATCGACCGCTTCGGCATGCCGGTCGATCCCGGCAACCTGCTCTGCTTCGGCCGCATTGGTGCGGTGCCCGCCATCGTCCTGCCCGGCTGCGCCCGCAGCCCCCGGCTCAACGGCATCGATTTCGTGCTCGACCGCGTTTTCGCCGGCGAACCGCTCGACGATGCGCTGATCGCCTCGATGGGTATCGGCGGCCTGCTCAAGGATTTCGCCCCCCGCCCCGAACCCCGCGTGCCGCGTGCCGCCCGCCGCACCGCGCCGAAAATCGCCGTCATTGTGCTGGCCGCCGGACGCTCCTCCCGCGCCGCCCCGCAGAACAAGCTCCTCGCCTGCCTGCAGGATGGCCGCGCCCTCGTCGCCGCGACGGTCGATCACGCGCTGGCCGCCCGCGCCGCGCTCGTCCTCGTCGTCACCGGCCATCAGGACGATGCGGTGCGCGAGGCGCTGTCCGGCCGCCCGGTCCGCTTCGTCCACGCCGCCGCCTTCGGCTCCGGCATGGCCGCGAGCCTCGCCGCCGGCATCAACGCTCTGCCGGCGGACACGGCGGCGGCACTGATCTGTCTGGGCGACATGCCGTTGGTCGATGCAGCCGCGATCGACCGGCTGATCGCCGCCTACGACCCCGATGAGGGCCGTGCCATCGTTGTCCCCACCCATCGCGGCCGCCGTGGCAACCCGATCCTCTGGGACCGGAGCTTCTTCCCCGAAATCGCCGCCCTCACCGGCGATGCCGGCGCGCGCCACATCCTCGCCCGCCATGTCGACCGGATCGCCGAGGTCGAAATGCCCGACGATGCAGTCCTGCGCGATTTCGACACGCGGGACGCGCTGGCCGAACTCAAGGACCGCTCATGAAACCAGGACTGACCATCTCCCGCGTGCTGCCCGAACCGGTCGAGGCCCGCGCCGCCGAGGGCTTCGAAGCCCGGTTCCTCGCGCAGGACGGCGCTTTCGACGCCGCTGGCTTCCTCGCCGCGCTTGATGGCGCCGCCGCCGCCCTGATCACCCCGGCCGACCGGCTCGATGCAGCTTCGATCGCCCGCATCCCCGCCAGCCTACGCGTCCTCGCCACCTTCTCCGTCGGCACCGACCATATCGATCTCGACGCCGCGAAGGCGAGGGGCCTCGCCGTCGTCAACACGCCGGATGTGCTCTCCTTCGCCACCGCCGAGCTGGCCCTCACGCTGATGCTCGCCGCCGCCCGCCGCGCCGCCGAGGGCGAGCGCATCGTCCGCGCCCGCGCCTGGCCGGGCTGGACCCCGACTTACCTCCTGGGCACCAGCCTCCAGGGCAAGACGCTCGGCATCCTCGGCATGGGCCGCATCGGCCAGGCGCTGGCGCGGATGGCGCAGGGTCTGTCGATGCGCGTGGTCTATCACAACCGCCGCCGCCTGAAGCCGGAGCAGGAGGGTGGCGCCGCCTTCATCGCCGACGAGGCCGACTTCCTCGCCGCGGCGGACGTGCTGTCGATCCACCTGCCCGGCGGTGCCGCGACGCTGCACTGGCTGAACGCCGCGCGCATCGCCCGCCTCAAGCCCGGCGCCATCGTGATCAATACCGGCCGCGGCACCACGATCGACGATGAAGCCCTCGCGGCTTCACTTGCCAGCGGCCATCTCGGCGCTGCCGGGCTCGACGTCTTTCCTGCCGAACCCGCCGTGCCCGAAATCTATCTCGGCCTCGAGAATGTCGTCTTGCTGCCCCATCTTGGAAGTGCCACGCGCGAGACCCGCCTTGCGATGGGCATGCTGGCGCTGGACGGGATCGAGGCGATCCTCGCCGGCCAGTCTCCCGTCAACCGCGTGGTCTGAGCCGGGGGCGTCGGGCCGCCTGCCGCCCGTGTCAGAGCGCCAGCGTGATGACCAGTGACGTTGCGGCAAATAGCATGAAGGCAATCAGCCCGGCCCTGTCCTGAACATGCTGCCAGTGGCGGATCTGTCGTCGCAGCGCGGTGATGGCAGGATCGACGATGATCCGGTCGGGCAGTTCGATCGTGGTCGGCATGGCTGCACTCCTTCACGCAGTCGCGGCGATGGGGAAGCTCTACCCCGCCGCCGCGTGCTGGTGTGAAGTTTTTATACAGGAACCTCCCCCCGCGCCGTCACCGCGAAATCAGCGTGTCTGTGCTGCACGAGGGGGGCAACCGGCGCGTGAGTGTTGCACGCCGGGATCAACCGGCGTGTGAGTGTTGCGCGCCGGGGTCAGCCGGCGCGGCCCCAGATCCGCAGAAACACCTTCTTGTAGCCGTTCGGCGGGTTGAACACATCCTTGTCGCCACCGTCCTCATTGACGTTCTCGGGGGTGAAGATATGCACGGGATCAGGCTCGGCGACCGCTTTCTGCCCGGCGAAGGCGCGGTTCAACTCGTCCACGCATTGCCAGCCCTCAAGCTCCAGCGGGGCGGCGACGGTCGCGGTCTGGAACTGTTTCGAGCGGATGCGCTGAAAGGCGGATTGCGAGCCGTCGCCGGCCGAGACGTTATAGGGCGGGCCATCGCCGCGATGCCCGGCGGCGGACAGGCCGGGCGCCATGTAGTCGTAATAGAGGTCGTTGATGGCGAGTGAGTAGGTCCAGCTCTTGCCATATTTGGCGAGCAGGGCGGCGGTCACCTGCGGCATCCGCGTCGCAGTCGAGGACAGCGGCACGTTCTCAATGCCGAGCAGGTGGCAGCCCTTGCACGCGCGGATGATCGCCGCCATGCGGTTCGACTTGGCGAGCGCGATCGAGAACTCGCTGGTGGTGAAGATGACGACGCCGGCATGCCCGTCCGAGCGGGCGATGGCGTAGAGGGCAGCGGCGTGGGCGACCTCCAGCGGGTCCTGGGCAACGTTGTAGAGGACGGCAGGTTTCGCGATCGGTCCCGGCTTCGGGCTGACATTCCAGCCGACTACCTTGATCCCGGCCTTGTCGGCCTGTTCGATGAACGGGGCGGATTGCGTCGCATCCAGCCCGCCGAGAACGATGCCGGCCGGCTTCAGCGCGATCGCCTCGGACAGGGCGGCATTCTGCCCGGCCGCCGTGCCCTTGCCGTCGAGCAGGCGGAAGCGCCAGCCGATCGCCTTCGCCGCCGCGCGCACCGCCTTGCCTACGCCGCGCGCCCCGCCATTGGACTGGTTCGACGAGACATAGACGATGAACTTGCCTTCCACCGCCTTCGGCCCGGTGGTCGGCCCGGTATAGGGCAGGGCGGGATTGGTCGCCGCCGCGACATATTGCCGTGCTGTCGCGAGCATCGACGGCGCTGCCAGCGCCTGTGTCGCGAAGCCGGCGACGGACAGTGCCGCCAGCAATATTGTTGTCTTTTTCATGAATCCTCCCCGGTTGCGGCGGGCGTCGGTGGCACCGCCTTGATGAGAACGCCGCGCCGCCGCTGGGCGAGACCGGCCAGGCCGATCGAGACCACGAGGGTGACGCCGTTGAACAGGCTGGAGACAAAGAACGCGCCGCCGAGCTGCTCGATCCCCGAAATGCCGACCGCGAGCAGCAGCTCGGCCACCACCGTGCCCCACACATTCACCCGGCCGGGGCGGATCGTGGTCGACCCGAGAAAGGCGCCGACCAGGGCAGGCAGCAGGTAGCTGAGCCCGAGGCTGGTCGCGCCGATCCGCAGCTGTGCGGCCAGCACCACCGAGGCGAACGCGGTCAGCACGCCGGAGGCGACGAAGACGAGGATGACATGCCGGCGCACCGCGATGCCGTTCAGCTCGGCGGCGCGGCGATTGGCGCCGATCGCGTAGAGCACGCGGCCGAGCGGCATCCGCTCGGTCACCAGCCAGAGCAGCAGCGCCACCACCAGCACGTAGACCGCGGGAAAGGGCACGACGCCGAACAGGCGTCCGTCATTGATGGCGGTGAAGGCGGCGGGCAGCGTGCCCACTACCTGCTCGCCGCCGGTATACCATTCGGCGAGGGCGTAGATGATGGTGCCGGTGCCGAGTGTGGCGATGAAACTGTCGATCTGCGCGATCTCGACCAGCATGCCGTTCATCAGCCCGAACAGCCCGCCAAGGCCGAGCACTGCCAGCACCGCCAGCGGCCAGGGCCAGTGATACTGCACCTGCAGGCTGATCGCGATGATCGACCACAGCACGATGCCGTAGCCCACGGTCAGGTCGATCCGCCCGGCGATCATCGGCGGCAGGGCGGCGAGTGCCAGCAGGGCGACGACCGATTTCACCACGAAGATCGCCCTCATGTTGCCCGCCGTGGGGAAAGTGTCCGGCAGCAGCACGGAGAACAGGACGATCAGCGCGACCGTGAGGATCGGCAGGCCATAGACGGTGAGCTGGCGGCGGCGGAGTTCGGCGCGCGGCAGGGCGGCGCGCTCTGCCCCGCTCGGCTCCAGCGCGTCGGACTTAAGCGATTCCATCGCGGATCTCCCCGGCTTCAGGTGGTGCTGCCGCCGCGATGCCGGCGGAGGCGGCGGCGAGCAGGCGTTCCATGGTCAGCGCCGCCCCGGCGATTTCGGCGACCACCGCACCGCGGTCGAAGACCAGCGCGCGGTCGCACAGTTCGGCGATCTCCTCGAAATCCGACGAGACGACGACGATTGCCGCACCGGACGCGGCGGCGGCGGCGAAGAGGCGGTAGATGTCGGCCCTGGCACCGACATCGACGCCGGCGGTCGGGTCTTCGAACACCAGCAGGCGGGCGGCCTGGTCGAGCCAGCGGCCGACCACGACCTTCTGTTGGTTGCCGCCGGAGAGCTGCTCGATCGGCAGCGCGGGATCGTTCGGCCGCAGGCCGACGGTGCGGCCAAGGGCGGCGGCGCGGCGAGCAAGGCGGCCGGGCGGGACGATGGCGAGCGGCTTCATGCCGTGGGCATAGGCGTTGAGGAAGGCGTTCTCGGCGACGGTCAGGCGCGGCGCGGTGGACTCACCCACCCGGTCCCCGGCGACGAAGCCGATGCCGAGCGCCATCGCCGCCTGCGGCGAATCCGGCGCGGATGCGACACCGTCGAGCAGGAGGCTGCCGGCGCTGCGCGGGGCGAGGCCGAACAGGGCGCGGCCGAGGCGCTCCTGCCCGGCGCCGACGAGCCCGGCGAGGCCGAGGATTTCGCCGGCGTGGACCGAAAGGTTGACCGGCGGGCCGCCGGCGACCGAGAGATCCCGGCATTCCAGCCGGACCGCGCCGGGTGCGGTCTCGGCGCGGCGGTGGCGAGCGACGGCGCGGCCCACGATCATGCCGATCAGCGCCCCGGCATCGAGTGTGCCGACCGCGCCGGCACCCGCCAGCCGCCCGTCGCGCAGCACCACCGCCTGATCTGCGAGCGCAAACACCTCGTCCAGCCGGTGCGAGACATAGAGCATCCCCACGCCCTTCGCGCGCAGCCGGCGCAGCGCGGTGAACAACCGCTCGACCTCGGCGGCGGGCAGGCTCGCGGTGGGTTCGTCGAGCACCAGCATCTCGCCCTCGCCAGCCAGCGCCCTTGCGATGGCGACGAGGGCGCGCTCGGCGCGAGCGAGGTCGCGAATGCGGGTTTCGGGGTGAAGATCGACGCCAAGCTCCGCCAGCGCGGCGGCCGCACGGCGGGCGGCGGCACGCCAGTCGATCAGGCCGAGGCGAGGTGGAAAGCCCAGCGCGAGGCCGAAATTCTCGGCGATCGTCATCCAGTCGACGAGGCCGAGATCCTGATGGATGAACCGCACCGGCAGGGCGCCGGGGGTGGCCGGCGCGCCGCGAAAGCTGATCTCGCCGCGATCCATCGGGTAGACGCCGGCAAGGATCTTGATGAGCGTGGATTTGCCGGCCCCGTTCTCGCCGAGCAAGGCGACGATTTCGCCAGCGTTGACGGTGAGATCGACCGTATCCAGCGCCCGCGTGCCGCCGAAATTCTTGCAGATGCCGCGCATGGCGAGGAGCGGCGCGGTCATGGCGGGCTGCCTGCATTGCGAGGGAAGGCGCGCATCAGGGCGGCGGTATCCGCCCCGCCGAGTCCCTCGGCGATGCGGGCGCGGTGGGTGGCGAGTGCTGCGTCGAGCAGCGGCAGGGCGAGGCCTGCCTCGGTGGCGAGGCCGGCGGCGCCGGCAAGATCCTTCACCATGTTGTCGAGCCGGCCGGTCGGGGTTTCGTCGCGGGATGCAAACTTGGCGCCGAACTCGCGCAGGATGGCGGAGTCGGCACGGCCGCCCGCAAGCGCCTCGGGCAGGCGTGCGGCATCGACCCCGGCGGCCTCGGCGAGGGCTATTGCCTCGGCAAGAGCGGTAAAGCCGACACCGCAGAGCAGCTGGTTGGCCAGCTTGGCCGCCTGCCCGGCGCCGGTGCCGCCCATCAGGGTGAAGCGGGCGGCGAGATGATCGATCACCGCGCGGGCGGCCTCGAAATCCGCGCTGGTGCCGCCGGCCATCACGGTAAGCCGCCCACCCAGCGCGCCCGGCGCGCCGCCGGAGAGCGGGGCGTCGAGCCACCGCCCGCCGCAGGCGGCGGTGAATCCGGTGGCCAGCGCGCGGGTGGCCGCCGGGTCGATCGAGGACATGTCGATCACCAGCGTATCAGGCCCGGCGACGGCGGCGATGCCGCTATCGCCAAACGTGACGGCGCGGATGCCGGCGGCGTCGTTGAGGCTGAGAATGACGAAGCCGCAGCCGCGCGCGGCCTCGGCCGGGGTGGCGGCGGGCAGGGCGCCCTGAGCGGCGAGGGCGGCGAGCTTGGGGGGATTGCGGTCATGCACGCGCAGGCTGAAGCCGGCGGCGAGCAGGCGGCGGGCGATCGCGCTGCCCATCACCCCCGCGCCGATCAGCCCGATCGTGGTCATACGACGCTCGTCAGCCCGCCATCGACGAAGATCATCTGGCCGTTGACGAAATCCGACGCGGCGCTGGCGAGGAAGATCGCGGCGCCCTTCAGCTCGTCCGGCTCGCCCCAGCGGCCGGCCGGCGTGCGCGCGGCGAGCCATGCGGAGAAATCGGCATCTTCGGTGAGGGCTGCGGTCAGCTCGGTGCGGAAATAGCCGGGCGCGATGGCGTTGACCTGGATGTCCCGCCCGCCCCATTCGGCGCAGAGCCCGCGGGTCAGCTGGCGGACGGCCCCCTTGCTCATCGTGTAGGGGGTGATCGAGGCGCGGCCGAGCTCGCTCTGCACCGAGGCGATGTTGATGATCTTGCCGCGATTGCGGGCGAGCATCCGCCGGCCGACCGCCTGCGCCGTGACGAAGGCGGCACGGACGTTGAGCGCCATGATCCGGTCGAAGGCGTCGAGCGGGAAATCCGCCGCCAAGGCGCGATGCTGCAGCCCGGCATTGTTGACCAGAATGTCGATCGGCCCCTCCGCCTCGATCCGCGCGATGGCCTCGGCGGTGGCGTCGGCGTCGGTGACGTCGAAACAGGCGGCATGGGCGTCGAGCCCAAGGGTGCGCAGCTCGGCGGTGGCGGCCTCCAGCCGGCCGGCATCACGCGCGTTCAGGATCACCGTCGCCCCGGCCTCGGCGAGACCGGTGGCGATGGCGCGGCCGATGCCGCTGCGCCCGCCGGTGATCAGGGCCCTGCGGCCCGAAAGGTCGAACAGCTTCAGTCCCACGTATCCATCCCTCGACCGGTCTGCGCCGGTCATTTTTCTGATCCGCCGGCCCGCGCCGGTCTCGAATTTCGTGCCAGCTCACGCCGGATGCTTGCCGAAGCGCCCAAACCGGCGCATGTTAGCGGTAACAATTTCATGGCGTAACACGAACCCGGCCCACCGCTCAAGGAGCAAATCACCATGACCGCGATCGTGATCCACGGTGCCGGCGATCTCCGGATCGAGGACCGCCCGGCGCCGCCGCCAGGGCCGGACGAAGTGCGCGTGCGAATAAGCCGCGGCGGGATCTGCGGCTCGGACCTGCATTACATGCGCCGCGGCGGCTTCGGCCCGGTGCGGCTGGCCGAGCCGATGGTGCTCGGCCACGAGGTCGCCGGCGAGGTGCAGGATGCCGGCGCAGCATCGGGCTTTGTGCCCGGCGAGGCGGTGGCGATCGACCCGTCGCTGCCCTGCGGCACCTGCCGGTTCTGCACTGCCGGGGTGACACAGCATTGCACCGACATGCGGTTCTTCGGCAGCGCGATGCGCCGGCCGCACATCCACGGCGCGTTCCGCGCCGCGATCACGGTGCCGGCGCGCCAACTCGTGCGGCTGCCGGCGGGGCTGACGGTCGAGCGCGCCGCCTTCGCCGAGCCGCTTGCCGTCGGCCTGCACGCCGCAACACGGGCGGCGATCGGGCCGGGGATGCGGGTGATCATCGCGGGGATGGGGCCAATCGGCCTGCTCGCCCTGCTCGCAGCAAGGCATCGCGGTGCCGCCGAAATCGTCGCCTGCGATGTGCTTGGCGGCCCGCTCGCCCTCGCGGCAAGGCTGGGCGCCACCGAAACGGTCGATCTCGCCCGCGAGAAGGACGGGTTGGCCCGCTTCGCCGAAGGCAAGGGCTGGTTCGACGTCGCGATCGAGGCATCGGGCGCGGCATCCTCGCTCGCCGGGCTTATCGGGGTGGTGCGCCCGCAGGGGCGGATCGTCCAACTCGGCCTCGGCGGTGACATGACCCTGCCGCTGATGGCACTGGTAAGCAAGGAAATCGAGCTGGCCGGCGCCTTCCGCTTCGGCCCCGAATTCGCCGAGGCGGTGGCGCTGCTCGCCTCTGGCGCGATCGACCCCGACCCGCTGCTCAGCGCGGTGCTGCCGGCCGAGCGGGCGGTGGAAGCCTTCGCGCTCGCGGCGGACAAGGCGCGAGCGGTGAAGGTCCAGCTCGCCTTCTAGGCGCCGGCGCGATGGCTCCGCCGCTCCGCCGCGCGCCGACGATGGACGATGTCGCCGCCGCTGCAGGCGTGTCGAAAATGACCGTCTCGCGGGCGCTGCGCGGTGCTGTGGTGGCGGCGCCGACGCGGGCGCGGATCATGGAGGCGGTATCCCGGCTCGGCTATGTCCCGCATGCGGCGGCGGGCGCGCTGGCCAGCCGGCGGTCGGGTTTCGTCGCCGCCATCGTGCCCTCGATGGACAATTCGAACTTCGCCGAAACCGTCGCCGGGCTGGAGGCGGCGTTGCGCCAGGCCGGACTGGACCTGCTGCTGGGCACCACGCTCTACAGCAGCGCGCGCGAGGAAGAGCTGCTGCAGACGCTGATGCGGCACCGGCCGGAGGGAATCGTGCTGACCGGCGGAGCGCATAGCCGGCGCGTTGCCGCCTTGCTCAGTCGCTCGGCGTTGCCGGTGGTCGAGACATGGGATCTGCCCGCATCCCCCATCGGCGGGGTGGTCGGCTTCTCCAACCGCGCGGCGGGCGCTGTGATGACGGCGCATCTCGCCGCGATCGGGCGGCGGCGCATCGCCTTTCTCGGCGGCGCCTCGCGGCGTGATCCACGCGGCGAGGAGCGCGGCCGCGGCTATGAGGAGACGCTGGCGGCGTCCGGGCTCGGCCCGCCGCTGGTCTTCCGCCACGGCCAGCCGCCGCTGTCGATGCGGCACGGTGCTGAGGGAATGGCGCGGCTGCTGGAACGCTGGCCGGAGACCGATGCGGTGGTCTGCGCGAGCGACCTGATCGCCTTCGGCGCGATCGGCGAATGCCAGCGACGGGGCATCGCCGTGCCGGAGCGGATCGCGATCGGCGGCTTCGGCGATTTCGAGGTGTCGCGCTGCGCTGTGCCGGCGATCAGTACCGTGGCGGTCGATGCGCGGGGAATCGGTGAGCGCGCCGGGGCGATGCTGGCCCGCGCGGTCGCCGCAAGCCGCCGCGGCGAAATCCTTTCACCCGAGCGCATCGAGGTCGGGCTGCGCCTCGTCGCCCGGGGCAGCTCGCTGCACCCGGCGCACCTAGAGCATCATCCGATCAGATGGAATCATCTGATCGGATAAAGATGCTCGAATTATCAACAAGATAGAGCACGGCATCCGATCCGGATGGATCGGAACGAGCGCGGGCTCACGACGCCCGGGCCCGAACCACGCGCAGCTGCACGGGCGCAACCTGCCGCGCCGTGCTGGAGTCGAAGCTGAACCGCCCGACGATCCGCGAAAGCGCCTCCGCCTGACCGGCAAGCGTCGCGGTGGCGGCATTCGCCTCTTCGGCCATCGCCGCGTTCTGCTGGACCGCCTGGTCGAGATAGCCGATTGCGGAATTGATTGCGCCGATGTCGTCCGATTGTGCGGTAATCGCCGTTGCCATCTCCGCAATCCGCCTGTTCATCGCCTCGACGTCGCGGAAAATCCCCTGCAACGCCTCGCCGGTTCGTCCAACCAGATCGACGCCGGCCGCCACCTGGCGGCGCGAGCCGAGAATGAGAGGGGTGATCCGCTTCGCCGCGTCTGACGAGCGCTGGGCGAGGGCCCGCACTTCCGATGCGACCACAGCGAAGCCGCGCCCGGCCTCGCCGGCCCGCGCCGCCTCCACCCCGGCATTCAACGCCAGAAGGTTGGTCTGGAACCCGACTTCCTCGATCAGGTCGATGATCTGTGCGATTTCTGCCGACGAGGACTCGATCGCTCGCATCGCATCGACCGCTTCACTCACCAGCCGGTTCGATTCATCTGCCTTGCCGGCAGTCGCCGCCGCGGTTTCCCCGGCCTGCTTCGCTTCATTGGCGGTGGCACGCAGGTGCTTGTCGAGCTGGGCCAGGGCCGCGGACGACTGTTCGAGGCTTGCAGCCTCTCCCTCCGTGCGCCGTGCCAGGTCGTCGGCCGCCGCGCGGATTTCACGCAGGCTTCCATCGATCACGGACGAGGAATCCCGCACTTGCCGCAATGTGGTCCTGAGCGCGGCGGCCGCGCCGTTAAGGTCTGCGGCGATCACATCGAACGGCGCTGGCAGCCCCTCCGGCAGCGATACATCGAGCACGCCGGTCGCGAGCCCATCCAGCGCTTGCTTGATCGTCTCGACGGCCTGCACCCGGTCGGTCACGTCCGAGGCGAATATCATTACGCTGGTCACCGCACCTGCGGCATCGCGCATCCCATTGTACGATTCGGCCAGCCAGACCGTATGGCCGTCACGGTGGCGCCGGGCGATTTCGGTGACGAAATGCTCGCCGGCGCGCAGCCGTTCCCAGAACTGGCGATAGGCCTCGCTCGTCGCCTCGTCCGCCACGGTCAGCACCCGGTGATGCCGGCCGATCAGCTCGTCCCGCCGGTAGCCGACCGCGCGGAGAAAATTGTTGTTGACGTCGAGAATGGTGCCATCCGGCGCGCACTCGATCATGCCGCGTCCGCTGGCGATGGTCCGCAGGCCGCGCGCCTCGTGCATCTCCCGCAACTCCGCTTCCGAAACCGCCAGCACCAGCTCTGCCGTTTCGCCCGCCCCGCCATCCACCCGCTGCGCCACCAGCCGGACCGGCACCCTGCGTCCTCCGGGGCCGAGAAGCGTCTGCGTGCCTTCCCATCCCGTTCCCTCCGCGAGATGGCGGAGATAGTCCGGATCGACGACGTCGCCGATCAGCCCAGCCCGATCCCGGCCGACGAAATCCGCCCGCGCGCCGCCAAGCAGCGCACAAAATGTCGGGTTTGCATCGATGATCGCGCCATTTGCACCCACCCGCACGAGACCGGCCATCGCGTCCACGGCCGCGTGAAGATGTCGGTATCCGCCGAGAAAACGCAATTCCATCGGCAAACTCCTGATAATAAAACAAAAATATTCGGTTACAAATCGTTCTAAAAATTGGATACAATATAATAGTTAATGGCGGCTGAATCGCTCCTCCGCGTCCCGCTGCGCCCTATTGATTTTTCCGCCGCCGGCTCGGACTCTCCGTGTTGCGGCAGGCGAATGGCATGGCAGGGAGGCGGGACATGACAGTGACGCGCGGCAATGAAACGGGCGGCGATGAAACGGGCGTCGTGCGGATCGGCATCGCGGCGTCGGCGGCCTTGCGCGGTGGCACGGCTTCGCCGCTGTTCGCCCTCCTGCGTGACTTCGCACCGCTCCTCGCAGCACCCGTTGTGCGACTGCATGCGGTGGGCGCCACCTGCGACGCGATCCTCGCCTCCGGCCTGCTCGGCGCCAACCCGCCCACCCGCCTGCGCCCCGCGCGCGAGGGCGGGGTGATCACCCTGACCTCGATGGTGGTGCCGGACGCCTCCGGCCGTGCGGCGCTCGATTTCGTGATCTACCTGATCGACCCGGTCGACCCGATCGGCGTGTTCCCCGAGATGCAGGCGCTGAAGCGGCAATGCGTCGTGCATGGGCGGCCGTTCCTGACCAACCGCGGTGCGGCCTCGGAATGGCTCGCCCTGGTCTGGCACAGCCTCGCCGGCATCGACCGCACCGGTCTTGCCGCGCAACTCGCACACTGGGTGCGGCCCGAAGCCGTCGCGTCCGAGACGATCGGGCTGATCGCCCACGACACCCAGAAGAAGGTGATGCTGGAATTCGCCCGGCGGCACCATGCGCTTCTGTCGCGCTTCGGCCGGCGCCTTGCCACGGGCACGACCGGCGGGCTGCTGAACGGCGAGGTTCCGGCGCGGATGGCGGCCGAGGCGGCGTCGCTGCGCCCGGTTCTGCCTCCGCCCGTTCCGGGCTGGTCCACCGCCTTCCAGTCCGGCCCGCGGGGCGGCGACGCGCAGATCGCCGAGGAGGTGCTGGAAGGGCGCTGCCGGCGGCTGATCTTCTTCGAGGATCCGCATGTGGCGCGCGAGCACGAGGCGGACATCCAGCTTCTCGAACGGGCGACCCGCTTCGCCCCGCAAGGCTGCCTCTGCATCAACGACCTGGCGAATGCCGAATTCTGGATGACTGGATTTGCATCGCTGCTCGCCGCCTGAGCCGCACCACTCTGCGCCAAGTCGCTCTGTCCATCGCAATCCTGTTCACCAAGCTTCTGTGCAGCGCGAATCTGCGCTGCATGGCTCCATCCCGCGCATTTACCTATCACCCCTGTCGCGCGGGGCCCCGCAAGGCGGGGAGGGGCAGAAAGGTGCCGCTCTCTCACGGCAGTCACCGAATTGCCGACGACATTTTTCGGCGGCGGGCGCGGTCCCCGTGCGTTTTGCACGGCCTGCGGCAGCGGTTGTTGCAGCCGGCGCACGCTGTTTTGCGCTCGTGCAAAACTGTATGTACTCCGCAAAACTTAACGATACGTTACGGCAAAGCACAGAATTACACATAATTTCGTCAATCTTGCCCACCGTATCCTGTTATCGCGTCTCGACGCGGTGGCCCCTGGTTGATAAGCCGAACCCCCCGGAGCGGGTCACGCACCAGGCAAGGCCGGATGCCGCGCCTATCCCATTGACGAAGCACGCAGTCCCGCCCCGGCAGACCGGCCGGCCCGGCAGGGACTCGCATCAGGAGGCGACGAATCGGACCATGACAGTGGCGATCGAGATGGGTATGGCGGCCGGCAACGCGCCTGCCGTTCTCGACCTTGAGGAACTGCTGGCCACGAGATTGCTGGTCCAGGGCAATTCCGGTTCCGGCAAGTCCCACCTGCTCCGCCGCCTGCTCGAGCAGAGTGCTGCCTGGGTTCAACAGGCGATCATCGATCCCGAGGGCGATTTCGTCACCCTTGCCGTCCGATTCGGCCATCTGGTGATCGATGCCGAAGCGCATTCCGAGCCAACGCTGCAACTGGCCGGCGAGCGCGCCCGCGCGCACCGTGTCTCCGCCGTGCTGAATCTCGAGGGGCTCGACGCCGAGAACCAGATGCGCCGGGCCGCCGCTTTTCTCGGCGGGCTGTTCGAGGTCCCGCGCGATCACTGGTATCCGATGCTGGTCGTGGTCGACGAGGCGCAGCTCTTCGCCCCCGCCGCCGCCGGCGAGGTGTCGGACGAGGCGCGCAAGCTCTCGCTGGGCGCGATGACCAACCTGATGTGCCGCGGCCGCAAGCGCGGGCTCGCCGGCATCATCGCGACCCAGCGGCTGGCCAAGCTGGCCAAGAACGTCGCCGCCGAGGCCTCGAATTTCCTGATGGGGCGCACCTTTCTCGATATCGACATGGCCCGCGCCGCCGACCTGCTCGGCATGGAGCGGCGGCAGGCGGAGGCGTTCCGCGACCTGGAGCGCGGGCATTTCATCGCCCTCGGCCCCGCCCTGTCGCGCCGGCCGCTCGCCCTGCGGATCGGGCCGACCGAGACCGAGGCGCGGCATGCAACCCCGCGCCTCACCCCGTTGCCGCAGGCCACGATCGAGGATGCGCAGACCGTCATCCTCGCCCCGCCGCCGCCCGAGGCCGCGCGCCCGCCGCGCCGCGCCCCATCCCCGCCGCCGCCCGACCTGCTGAGCCAGTTGATGGCGGCCCGGCCGGTGGTGGAGGAGACGAGCGCCGAGGTGCCGCCGCCGCAGAGCCCGGCCGAACGGGCCGAGCTTCAGGCGCGGCTCGAGCGCATCCTTGCCGATCTCCTGGCCGATCCCGAGGCGGGATTCCGCCCGGTCGGTGTACTGTATCAGGATTTTCTCGTCCGCTGCCGGATCGAGGCACTCGGCGCTGCCGCCCCCGATCTCGCCGCTTTCCGCCGGATGCTGACCCGCGCGCGCGCCGGCATCAGTGCGGCGATGGCGGAGGACGCGGTCTGGCAGGACGTGCTGGTCCGCGCCGCCATCCTGCCCGAGGACATGCAGGGGATTTACCTGATGATCGCCCGCGCCGCGCGCGACGGCCTGCCCTGTCCGGGCGACCCGGCGATTGCGCGGGCCTATGGCACCCGCTCGCTTGGGCGGGCGCGGCGGCTGCTCGCCTATATGGAAGAGCAGGGGCTGATCGTCTGCCAGCTCGACGGGGCGGGGCGGCGGATCGTCACGCTGGTGGAACTCGCCTGGGCGACGGCGCCGGGACTGACCGACGCCGAGGACAGGCTTCCCGTCTGATTCCGTAGCGCCTGATCCCGGTCCGTCCGATCCCGGTTACGAGAAGCCGACCACCGCGTGTGGCACGTAGGGGGTTTCGAGCCGGCCGATCTCCTCGGCGCCGAGGGTGACGCCGATCGCCTCGATCGCGTCCTCCAGATGGGCGAGCTTCGTGGCGCCGACGATCGGCGCGGTGACGCCAGGGCGTGACATCACCCAGGCGAGGGCGACCTGTGCGCGCTTGAGGCCGCGTTCAGCGGCGATCGTGGCGGCGGCCTCGACCACCTTGCGGTCGGCCGCTTCGGTCGCGGCGTAGAGGGTCTTGCCGAATTCGTCGGTCTCGGCGCGGGCGGTGGCGTCGTCCCAGTCGCGGGTGAGACGGCCGCGGGCGAGCGGGCTCCAGGGGATCACGCCGATGCCGGCGGCGCGGCAGAGCGGCAGCATCTCGCGCTCCTCCTCGCGATAGAGCAGGTTGAGGTAGTTCTGCATCGAGACGAAGCGCGTCCAGCCATGACGCTCGGCGATGGCCAGCGCGGTGGCGAATTGCCAGGCGAACATCGAGGAGGCGCCGATATAGCGGGCCTTGCCCGCCTTCACCACGTCGTGCAGCGCCTCCAGCGTCTCCTCGATCGGCGTCGAATAGTCCCAGCGGTGGATCTGGTAGAGATCGACATGGTCGGTGCCGAGGCGGCGGAGGCTGTTGTCGATCTCGGTCATGATCGCGCGGCGGGACAGGCCGGCACCGTTCGGCCCGGGGCGCATCCGGCCGTTGACCTTGGTCGCGATCACCACCTCATCGCGCCGTGCGTAGTCGCGCAGGGCGCGGCCGACGATTTCCTCGCTGGTGCCGTCGGAATAGACATTGGCGGTGTCGAAGAAATTGATGCCGGCTTCGAGCGCGCGGCGGATGATCGGGCGGCTGCTCGCCTCGTCGAGCGTCCAGGCGTGGTTGCCGCGGTCGGGCACTCCGAAGCTCATGCAGCCGACGCAGATGCGCGAGACCTCAAGGCCGGTGGCGCCGAGTTTCGTGTATTCCATCAGGGACCTCCGAACGGTTCAGCCCGTGGCGGGCAAGGGGCGGAGGTTAGCCGGGGCGCGCGGCCCCGACCAGAGTAGGGGCGATCACGCGAGGGCGAGCATCGAGAGCCATTGCGCGACCAGCGCCGGCTTCGGCTGATCCTCGATTTCCACCGTCACGTCATGGGTGAGCAGGATGCGGCCCTCGCCCTTCTCGGCGAGGCCGGTGAGGGCGAAGCGGCCGCGAATGCGCGCCCCCGCGCGCACCGGGGCCAGAAACCGCAGGCTGTTCATCCCGTAATTTACCGACATCGCCACCCCCGCGAGCCGCGGCAGCGTGTCATAGGCCATGCGGCTGAGCAGCGAGAGGGTGAGAAAGCCGTGCGCGATGGTCCCGCCGAACGGGGTTTCGCGCGCGCGCTCGGGATCAACATGGATGAACTGGTCATCGTCAGTCACCTCGGCGAAGGCGTCGATGCGCGCCTGGCCGACCTCCATCCAGTCCGAACAGCCGACCTCGGCGCCGACCAGCGCGCGATAGTCGGCGAGGGTGAGCGCCGGGGCGCTCACAGAACCTCGAACAGGCCGGCAGCACCCATCCCGCCGCCGACGCACATCGTCACCACCACGTGGCGCGCTCCGCGGCGCTTGCCCTCGATCAGCGCGTGGCCGACCATGCGCGCGCCGGACATGCCATAGGGGTGGCCGATCGAGATCGAGCCGCCATCGACATTGAGCAGTTCGTCGGGTACGCCGAGACGGTCGCGGCAATAGAGCACCTGCACCGCAAAGGCCTCGTTCAGCTCCCACAGGCCGATATCCCCGACGCTGAGCCCGAAGCGCGAGAGCAGCTTCGGCACCGCGAAGACCGGACCTATGCCCATCTCGTCGGGCTCGGTGCCGGCAACGGCCATGCCGACATAGCGGCCGAGCGGCTGCAGGCCGCGCTGCTCGGCGAGCTTCGCCTCCATCACCACGCAGGCCGAGGCGCCATCCGAGAGCTGGCTGGCATTGCCCGCGGTGATGCAGCCGCCCTCGCGCACCGGCTTGAGCCCGGCGAGGCCCTCGGCGGTCGTCTCCGGCCGGTTGCCCTCATCGGCGGCGAGGGTGACGGTCTGCTGACTGGCGGCGCCGGTCGCGCGGTCCGTCACCGTCTTGGTCGCGGTGACGGGGATGATCTCGGCATCGAACCGGCCGGCCTGCTGGGCGCTGGCGGTGCGAAGCTGCGATTGCAGGGCGTAGGCGTCCTGTGCCTCGCGCGAGACGTTGTAGCGCTTCGCCACCACCTCGGCGGTGTCGATCATCGGCATGTAGGTGTTGGCGTGCAGGGCGAGGAGTTCGGGATCGCGATCCACCCGCATCGCCTCGGTCTGCACCGTCGAGATCGACTCGACGCCGCCGGCCAGCACCACGTCCATCCGGTCGACGATGACCTGCTTCGCCGCGGTGGCGATGGCCATCAGGCCCGAGGAACATTGCCGGTCCATCGTCATGCCAGGCACGGTTACGGGCAGGCCGGCGCGGAGGGCGGCGGTGCGGCCGATCGTGTGCTGCCCGCCCTGGGGCAGGGCGCTGCCGATCAGGCAGTCGTCGATCTCGGCGGGGTCGATCCCGGCGCGGCGCACCGCCTCGCGCAGCGCGTGGGCGGCGAGGGTGGGGGCGGGGGTGGCGTTGAAGGCACCGCGATAGGCGCGGCCGATCGGGGTTCTGGCGGTCGAGACGATCACGGCGTCACGCATGTCTGTTCGCTCCTCTGGCGGAAAATGGGTGGGACGGACTCAGGGTTCGGCCGTCTCCACCGGGTTGGCGGCAACGAGCCCGCCATCGACGGTAAGCACCTGGCCGACGACGTAATCGCCGGCGCGGCTGGCAAGATAGATCGCAGCACCCGCCATGTCCTCGGCGCGGCCGATGCGGCGGGCGGGAATGGCGGCGGCGACGGCCTCGCCCCGGTCGCGCGCGGCGCGGTTCATCTCGGAGGGAAACGCGCCGGGGGCGATCGCGCTGGCGACGATATTGTCGTGGATCAGCCGTGCCGCCATGCGCCGCATCAGGTGATGGATCGCCGCTTTCGAGGCCTGGTAGCTGTAGGTCTCCCAGGCATTGACGCGCAGCCCGTCGATCGAGCCGACGCAGATCACCTTGGCCGGGCGGTCGGGCCGCGCCGCTGCCTTCAGCGCGCCATGCAGCGCCTGGGTGAGGAAGAATGGCGCCTTCACATTGACGTCGAACACCTTGTCCCAGCCATGTTCCGGGAAACTCTCGAACGGCGCGCCCCAGGCCGCACCCGCGTTGTTGACCAGGATGTCGAGCGCCGGTTCGCGCGCGGTGATTGTCGCGGCCAGCGCGCGCGCGCCCTCGACCGTCGAGATATCCGCCGGCACGGCGATGCAATCGGGGCCGAGTTCGGCCGCCGCGGCGTGGCACTGCTCCGCCTTGCGCGCCGAGATGTAGACCCGCGCGCCCTGGGCGAGAAACCCTTCGGCGATCATCCGGCCGATGCCGCGCGAGCCGCCAGTGACGAGGGCGACACGCCCCTGCAGCGAAAACAGTGATGCCGGGTCGATCATGCCGGTCCTCCCTTATGGTTCCGGGCCGCGAAGCGGCGCTTCGCTCTGTTCAGCTAAGCCAGGCGGGCCCGGCTGGCAAGCCGGTTTTGGATGAGCGTACGGTTTTTCAGGGCGGATTGCCCCGGCGATCGCGGCGGCAAAATCCTCCCGCGCCAGCGCGAGCAGCGCCGTGTCCGCCCCGGTGGCGGCAGCACGGATCAGCTTGCCGACGAAGAGGGCCTGCACCGCGAGCGGGCCGGCAGGGTGCGGCGGTGCTACGGCGATCGCCGCCAGCCGCCGGCGCCAGGCGCCGTGCTGGTCGCGCAGCGTGGCCGCGAGAGCCGCGCGCAGCACCATGCTTTCTCCTGGAGCCTGGGCGGCGCGGAGAAACACGGCGTAATGCCCAAGCGCCTCGCGCGCATGTTCCAGCACCTCGCGAAACCAGATCGCCGTGGTGAGATCGACCAGCCGCACCTCATCGATCCCGGCGGGGTCGATCGCGCCGAAGCCTGCGCGGTAGCGCGCCTTCGCCCGGTCGAACAGCGCGACCTGTGCCGTGGCGAGCAGCGCGCCGATCGCCGGGAAATAATAGGCCGGGCCGCTGCGGGCGAGGCCGGCGCGCTGGGCGATGGCGGCCCAGCTTACTGCCCCGGCGCCTGACTCGACGAGAATGTCGATCGTCGCCTGCACGATCCGCTCGCGGGTCTCGAAATGGCGGGCGCTGGCGGGGACGGCATCGTCGTCCGCCGTGGGGGCGGGCGGGCCGAGTTGCGCGGGATCGAGCCGGCCTTCGATGAAATCGCGCGCCGCTTCCTGCTCAAGCCCGAGCGGGTGGAGCAGAAAGGTCAGCCCGATCGCCCGGTCGATCGCCGCGCGGGCCACGCTGCGGTCCTGCCCGAAGCCGAGATTTTGGCCGATGGCATGCCAGATTTCATCGAGCCGTGCGTACCATCCCTGTGCCAGTAGCCGTCCCGCATCGCCGCGCCCGCCATGCAGGATCAGCTCGCACCAGGCCAGCGAGCGCGTCCGCTCGCGCCCCAGCGCATTGAGCACAACGCGCATGACAAGATCGTCGATCCGCGCAACCCCGGTCGCCTCGCCGGCGCTGACGCGGCGTTCGAGCCGGGCGAAGGCGTCGAGATAGCCGCTCATCAGATGGCGTGAGGCGCTGGCGATGAGGTCTGTTTTGGATTCAAAATGATATGTTGTCGCGGCGAGGCTGACACCTGCGGTGGCAGCGACCGCGCGATGGGTAAGCCCGGCAACCCCGCCCTTGGCAAGAACGCTGACGGCACCTTCATGAATCCGCTGTTTTGTGCGTAGGCTGCGATCCTGCACCATGGGCTGCCGCCCTGCGTCAGAGAGCGAACAGCGCTGCCGGCGCGTCGAGGCTGCTGGTCTCGAGGGTCGCGCAAAGTGCAAGTCGGGCAACCGCCAGCGGCAGCTCATGCGCCATGAAATAACGGCATG
This sequence comes from Acidiphilium sp. 20-67-58, assembly GCF_002255515.1. NCBI lineage: Bacteria > Pseudomonadati > Pseudomonadota > Alphaproteobacteria > Acetobacterales > Acidocellaceae > Acidiphilium > Acidiphilium sp. 20-67-58. Next base: position 120,088 of record NZ_NCAS01000008.1, read on the forward strand.
TCAGTAGCTTGCCCTCGTGAAAGAGCCTGTCGGGCGGTGGAGGGTTACCGTCCAGCGAAGCGGCCGAAACGAGTGCCTGCCACAACCAGAGCCAGCCGATGACGACATGGCCGAATGCGTCGAGAAATAAGGTCGCATTGGCGAGGCGGCGTGGCAGGTCGGCGCAGGCGAGCAGGGCATTGGCGGTGACGCCGAGCTGGTCGAGTGCCGCCACGAGGCGGGCGGCCTCGTTCGCGAGGGCCGGATGCGGGGCGGCGATGGCGGCGGTCTCGCGCATCTGTGCGGCGAAGCGGCGCAGCGCATCGCCATTGTCGCCGCCGAGCTTGCGGCCCACGAGGTCGATGCCCTGGATGCCGAACGTGCCTTCGTGAATGTGATTCAGCCGGTTGTCGCGATAGAGCCGCTCCAGCGGATAGTCCCGCGTGTAGCCATAGCCGCCGAGGATCTGCATCGCCCATTTGTTGGCTTCGAGGCAATGCTCCGACGGCCAGGATTTCACCACCGGCGTCAGCAGCCCGAGCAGCGTGCCGAGCCATTCGGCCTCATCCGCGTCGGTCGCGATCTCCTGCCGGTCGACCAGTTGCGCGGCATAGAGGCAGAGCGCCTGCGCGCCCTCCACCGCCGCCTTCTGGGCCAGCAGCATGCGGCGGATATCGGCGTGCTCGACGATCGGCACGGGCGAGGCGGACGGGTCCTTCTGCCCGGCCTTGCGGCCTTGCGTGCGGGTGCGGGCGTATTCCGCCGAATGACGATAGCCGGCGAGTGCGGACATGGTCGCGGCATGGCCGACGCCGATGCGCGCCTCGTTCATCATCTGGAACATGTATTCGAGGCCGCGATGCGCCGCGCCGATCAGATGCCCGATCGTCTCGCCGCTCTCGCCGAAATTGAGCAGACAGTTGGTGGTGCCGCGCTGGCCCATCTTGTGGTTCAGCCCGGCAAGGGCGATGTTGTTGTGCTCGCCAACGGCGCCGCTTTCATCAACGCGGCGCTTGGGCACGAGAAACAGCGAAATGCCGCGCGTTCCTGCCGGCGCGCCGGCGATCCGCGCGAGCACCATATGGACAATATTTTCCGAAATTTCCTGATCCCCGCCCGAAATCCACATCTTGCTGCCGCGGAGCGAAAACGTGCCGTCGTCGCGCGGTGTCGCGGTGGTGGTGATGTCGGCGAGCGACGAGCCGGCCTGCGGTTCGGAAAGACACATCGTGCCGAACCAGCGTCCCTCCAGCATCGGCGGCAGGAAGCGCCGGCGCAGCGCTTCGTTGCCAAAGGCGGCAAGCAGGTTTGCCGCGCCGACGGTGAGGAAGGCGTAATTGGCGACGGCCGTATTCGCACAGGTGAAGATGCCGCTGGCCGCCGTGTGCAGCACGCGCGGCGCCTGCAACCCGCCATGCTCCAGCGCGAAGGGCAGGGCGAAGAACCCCGCCTCGGCGCATGCGCGCAGCGCGCGTCCGGTGCCCTCCGGCATCTCGACCCTTCCATTGACGAAGCGCGGCTCGTTTGCGTCCACCTCGGCGGCGATCGGCAGGAACTGCTCCTCGGCGATGGCTTGCGCGGTGTCGAGCATCTGGGCGCAGGCATCGCGGTCGAATCCGGCGAAGCGCTCGTGGTGCAGCAGTTGCTCCATCCCGAGCAGGTCGAACAGGATGAAGTCGAGGTCGCGTCTGTCGACGATCATGGACATGGCGTCGTCTCCCTGGTGCACCGCCACACTACCGGCCTAGGTCTCTCGTGTCGATCCGAAATTGAACATTTGTACAGTTTTTCCGCCTCGCCCGGCACCCGAACTGCCGCCTGCAATGCCTCCCCATATTGCCCACGGCATATTTCATGGCCGGTTTGTCCTCCGATGCTCTTGCCGCGGGCGCGAACTCGGTCTAATAGGGCCCTCACGCACGGTGGGGCCATAGCTCAGTTGGGAGAGCGCCTGAATGGCATTCAGGAGGTCGTCGGTTCGATTCCGATTGGCTCCACCAA